>NZ_JBFAJO010000053.1:0-65007 GCF_040655255.1 Kitasatospora sp. NPDC050463 | reverse complement strand
AGGCGGCCGGCGGCGGTGAGCCGCTGGAGGGTGCCGGCGACCACCGCGCTGCCGAGACCGAAGCGGGCGGCGGCCTGTGCGGACGGCGGGGGCGGGCCGGGCGGGGGCGGTCAGCCGGTGCCGGTGGCCAGCTCCAGCTCCTCGGGCGCGGGGGGCGAGGGCCGGGCCGGGGGCTTGGGGCGACGGCCGAAGAGCTCGGCGGGGGTCGGCATCCGGTGCGGCTGGGGCGGCGTCCGGGGGGCGTCGGGCTGCTCTGCGCCGGGCTCGGTGCTGCTCATCGGGATCCGTCCTCCAACAGGGGTGGGGAGACTGCTCGGGGGTGCGGCAGGGCTCGGTACGGCAACGAGGTGGCGCTGGCCGGTGGTGAGGGCGAGCCGTTCGCGGACGGCCGCCTCGGCCAGTGCGTGGCAGCGCCCGGCCAGCCGCGAGCGGCGGGACCGCTCGGTCCGGCCGCACGGCTGTCGGGTCAGGCCGCGCAGCGCGGTGAGGTCCTCGGGTCCGGGGAGGTAGCCGTCGGCCACCGCCTCCTCCAGGCGTTCCAGGTAGCCGGCGGCGCTGCCGGGCAGCGCCGCCCGGTAGCGGCCGAGGTCGGCGAGGAGGAAGGCGCGCAGCCGGCCGCCCTCCTGGACGGCCTCGTCGATCGCCTCGGTCAGGCGCAGGGCGTCCTGGACGTCTTCGGCCCACAGCTCGGCGCCCGCGCCGGCGAACGGCAGCCGGTCGGGGTGGAGATGGACGGGGACGGCGGGGTGCAGTGCTTGGGCGAGGGCGCGGCGCAGCACGCGGACTTCGTCGGCGCTGAAGGCCATGCCGCCGCGCGATCCGTGTGGCGTAGGCATGGGCTGACACTACGTGAGGAATATCCGATTTGTCGGTAACGTCGCGCCGATCCCCCACGTTTGGCCCGGTGAATGTCCTGGGACGAAGGGCCCGCCCACCCGCCCGCTCAGCGCCGCAGGGCCTCGGCCGGCTGGATCCGGGCCGCGCGCCACGCCGGGTAGGCGCCGGCCAGCAGACCGGTGGCCAGACCGACGACCGGGGCGGCGGCCACCGTCACCGGGGCCACCACCGGGGTCCAGTCCCGGGCCAGCGCCACGCCGAGCACCGTCAGCACCCCCAGCGAGCTGCCGACCAGACCGCCGAGCAGCCCCAGGGACGCCGACTCGCAGAGGAACTGGCCGGTGATGTGGCGGCCCCGGGCCCCCAGTGCCCGGCGCAGCCCGATCTCGCCGGTCCGCTCCAGCACCGCGACCAGGGTGGTGTTGGCGATCCCGACGGCCCCGATCACCAGGCAGATCCCGGCGAGCAGCAGGAGGAGCCGGTCGAGGTCGGAGGTGACGGCCGTGCGCAGGGTGCGCGGGTCCGGGGGCGGCAGCGCGGTGAAGTTCTCCGGGTGCGCAGGGTCCAGCGCGAGCGCGGCCTCGTCGGCGACCTGCCGGGCCGCGCCGATCCTGGTGACGACGATCATCTTCGCCCGGTCCTGGGTGGGCCCGCCCCAGAGCCGGGCGGCGGCCCCGCGCGGCACGATGACGGAGAGCAGCGGGTCGGGGCCGCGCCGGGCGTCGTCGACGATGCCGATGACGGTGAACGGCCGGCCGGCCAGGAAGACGGCGGGCTGGGTGTCGAGGGTGCCGATCCCGAGCCGGGCGGCCAGGGCGGCCCCGAGCACCGCCACCTGCCGGCCGGTGGTGTCGTGCCAGGTGTCGAAGGTCCGGCCCCGCACCAGGTGCGGTTCGGCCGCCGCGAGGACGCCGGCCGAGGCCGCGACCACCGCGGCCTGCTCGTCGCCGGACGGCCGGCCCACCGGCGCGGCCCGGACCGACCCGGCGGGCAGGTGGACCGGCCAGTAGACGCCCGCCGCCTCCACCCCGTTCAACCGCTGGATCCGGGCGTCGGCGTCGACGGGGAAGGAGAGCCCGGCGAGGTCCGGTCTCGGCCCCCCGGTGTCCTCGATGCCCACCTCGGTCGCGGTCAGCACGCTGAAGCGGGAGTCGATCCGGGCGGAGGCGGTGGCCGTCAGCCCGAGGACGGCGACGAAGGCGCCGACCCCGAGGACGGTGCCGAGGCCGGTCAGCGCCGAGCGGGCGGGCCGCTGGAGGACCCCGGCGAGGGCCTCGGCGAGCAGCTCCCGCAGCGGCAGCCGGGAGGGCTCGACCACGCGGGTGCGGGTGCGCGGCCTCATCCGGCGCCCACCTCCCGCAGCACCCCGTCGCGGATCGTCACCGTCCGCCGGCCCCGGGCGGCCACCTGCGGGTCGTGGGTGATCAGCAGCACGGTCAGGCCCTGCGCGTGCAGATCGTCCAGCAGGGCGAGGACGGACTGCGCGGTGCCGGTGTCCAGATTGCCGGTCGGCTCGTCGCAGAGCAGCAGGGCGGGCCGCCCGACCAACGCGCGGGCGATCGCGACCCGCTGCCGCTCGCCGCCGGAGAGCCGGGTCGCCACGGCGTCCGCCCGGTGGCCGAGGCCCACCCGGGCCAGGGCCTCGCGGGCCCGTTCCCGCCGCTCGGCCGCCGCCCGGCGGCCCCGTGCGGCGGTGTACAGCAGGGCGAGCGCGACGTTATCCGCCGCCGAGCGGTGCGCCAGCAGGTGGAAGGACTGGAAGACGAAGCCGATCCGGCGCCCGCGCAGCGCGGCGCGGTCGCCGTCCCGGAGCGGGCCGGTGTCGACGCCGTCCAGCAGGTACCGGCCGGTGGTGGGGGTGTCCAGCAGGCCGGCGATGTTGAGAAAGGTGGACTTGCCGGAGCCGGACGGGCCGGTCACCGTGACGTACTCGCCCGGGGCGACGGCCAGGTCGCAGGGGGTCAGGGCGGTGACGGGGGGCGGCCCGGGGTACGTCAGGCCGACCCGGCGGAACTCGACGACGGGGGTGCTCACCGGGCGCCCGCCCGGGCGGCGTCCCGCACTCCGACGATCACCTGGTCGCCGGGGTCGAGCGCGCCCTCGGTCAGCGGACGCACCTCCGTGCTGCCGCCGCCGACCATGCCCGAGGTCACCTCGACCCGGCGGCGCTGCCCGTGCTCGTACACCGTCACCACCGTCCTGCCGTCCGCCGTGGCGGAGACGGCGGAGAGCGGGACGACCAGCACCGGGCCGGCCGAGGCGGCGGCCCGGACGGTGAGGCGGACGTCCTGGCCGGCCAGTCCCGGGTCGAGCGGGGTGTCCGGTTCGACCACCAGTGGGTAGCCGGCCCGGTCGGGAGCGGGTTGCGGGGCACTGCCGGAACCCCCGGTGCCGGCGGCCGCCGGGGGCCCGCCGCCGGGGGTGTCGGCCACCGCGGTGACCTTGGCGGCCGCCGTCGTCCCGGTCACCTCGGAGCGGATCTCCACCGCCTGGCCGGGGCGGACCAGGCCCTTGTCGGCGACCGTCAGGCTGCCCCGGACGACCAGCGCTCCGGCCGAGACGGTGAGCACCGTGCCGGTGACCTCGCCGCCGACCCGGCCGGCGACGCCGTCCACCCGGGCCGGGAAGCCGGTGAGGAAGAGCAGCTCGCCGGCGGGGACCATCGGGCCGACGGCGGCCCGGACGTCGTCGGCCCTCCTGCGGAGCTTGGCGAGGTCCTCGCCGGCGCGGGTCACCTGCTTGCGGGCCGTCTCGATGGCGGTGCGGGCCGCGTCCACCGGGCTCTCGCCGGCCGGGGCGGCCGGCTGCGCCGGGGGCTGCGGGCTCTCGGTCCGGCGGGCCTGTTGGGCGGCTGTGGCGTCGTCCAGGCGCTTCTGCGCGGCCTTCAGCGCGTCCCGGCCGTCCACCAGGGCCCGCTCGCCGCTCGTCACCGCGTCCTGGGCGGCCGACACCTGGGCGTCCCCGTCCGGCGAGGCCGGCAGCGGGTCGTAGCCGCGCGCGGCGTAGAAGGCCGTCACCGCCGCCCCGGTGGCCGCGCCGTAGCGCCCGGCGGGGTCGCCCTCCGAGTCGAACCCGAGGGCCTTCAGGGCCTGTCGGAGCTGTTCGACGTCCTGGCCGGTGGCTCCCGGCCGGAGGTCCCGGTACACCGGGAGTTCGCCCCGCAGGGCGAACACCGGCCGCCCCGCCACCTCCAGCACCGACTGCCCGGCGGCGACCTGGTCGCCGACCCGCACCGGCAGCTTGGTCACCACCGGCCTCACCCCGGCCGGCCCGCCGCTCCCGGCCGGCGCCACCTCGACCGTCTGGCCGGCGCCGACCTGGCCGCGAAGCACCACCGAGTCGGTCAGCACGCGTCGCTCCACAGCGGCGGTCAGGACGTCCGGCGGCGGGGGCTCGTGCTCCGCCGCGGCCTGCGCGGGCGACCTGACCACCAGTGAGGCGGCCAGTCCGGCGCCCGAGACGGCCGACGCCGTCACCACGACCGCCAGCAGCAGCCGCCTGCGGCGCCGCAGGCCCGGCCCGCCGGGACCCGTCCGCGACGGCTCGGAGCCTGTGGCCGGGCGGTCGTCCCGCGCCGGCTCGGACCTCTCGACGTTCGACACGCCCCACCCTCGATCCGGCTTCCGGGCCGCCCGACCGAGTGGCCCCGTACGGTTCGTCCGCCCCGTACCCGACGGGGCGTCAGTGCGCCGGCCGGGTGGGCGGGCTCGTCGGGTGGGCGGGACCGCGCCCGCACCCCCCGGTGCCCACCGGCCTCCCCCGGCCGCGGGGCCGGCGCGCTGCCCGGTCCCGGGGCGTGAAACTAACACAGCGCGGGGTCGCTCCGGCCGGGATCGCGAGGAACGGCGGGGCGGGCGCGGGGGAGCGGGCGCGAATGTCCCGTTCCGGCGGGTTCGGAGCGGTGAGCGCGGTGAAGTCCCGCCTCAGCTGGGCCGGTTGCGCTCGTACACCAGGCGCAGGCCGATCAGGGTCAGCCAGGGCTCGTGGACGTCGATGGTGCCGGCCTCGCCGAGGACCAGCGGGGCCAGCCCGCCGGTGGCGATGACCTGGACGTCGTCCGGGTCCTTGGCGAGCTCCTTGGCCATCCGGTCGACCAGGCCGTCGACCTGGCCGGCGAAGCCGTAGAGGATGCCGGACTGCATGCCCTCGACGGTGTTCTTGCCGATCACGTTGCGGGGGCGGGCCAGCTCGATCTTGCGCAGCTGGGCGCCGCGCGCACCGAGCGCCTCCACCGAGATCTCGATGCCGGGGGCGATCGCGCCGCCGACGTAGTCGCCGCGGGCGTTGATCGCGTCGAAGGTGGTGGCGGTGCCGAAGTCGACCACGATGCACGGGCCGCCGTACAGGTGGTTGGCGGCCAGCGCGTTGACGATCCGGTCGGCGCCGACCTCCTTGGGGTGGTCCATCAGGACGTGCACGCCCGTCTTCACCCCCGGCTCCACGATCACCGCGGGGACGTCGCCGTAGTAGCGGCGCGTCACCTCGCGGAACTCGTGGAGCACGGAGGGGACGGACGAGCAGATCGCCAGGCCCTCCACCGCGGCCTCGTTGACCGCGGTGTGCGAGCCCATCAGGCCCTGCAGCAGCACCGCCAGCTCATCGGCCGTGCGGCGCGGATCGGTGGAGATCCGCCAGTGCTCGACCACTTCCTCGCCGTCGAACAGGCCGAGCGTGGTCTGGGTGTTGCCGACGTCGATGGTGAGCAGCATGGGTGCCTTCTGCGTGAGGGGTGATCAGAGGTGATCAGGCGCGCAGGTCCAGGCCGATGTCCAGGATCGGCGACGAGTGCGTGAGCGCGCCCACGGCCAGGTAGTCCACCCCAGTCTGGGCGACCTCGCGCGCGCTGGCCAGGGTCAGTCCGCCGGACGCCTCCAGCCGGGCGCGGCCGGCCACCAGCTCGACGGCCTCCCGCAGCTGCGGCACGGTGAAGTTGTCCAGCAGGACGAGGTCGGCCCCGGCCTCCAGCACCGGCGGGATCTGCTCCAGGGTGTCCACCTCGACCTCGACCGGCAGCTCGGGGTAGGCGGCCCGGACGGCCCGGAACGCCTCGGCGACGCCGCCGGCCGCGACCACGTGGTTGTCCTTGACCAGGGCCGCGTCGGAGAGCGCCATCCGGTGGTTGGCGCCGCCGCCGCAGCGGACCGCGTACTTCTGCAGCGCCCGCAGGCCCGGGGTGGTCTTGCGGGTGTCGCGGACCACCGCGCCGGTGCCCTCCAGGGCGTCCGCCCAGGCGCGGGTCGCGGTGGCGATGCCGGAGAGGTGGCAGAGCAGGTTGAGCGCGCTGCGCTCGGCGGTCAGCAGGTCGCGGGTGCGGCTGCGGACGGAGAGCAGCACCTGGCCGGCCTCGACCCGGTCGCCGTCCTGGACGTGCCGCTCGACCTCGAACTCCTCCTCGCAGACCAGCGAGACGACCGCCTCGGCGATCCGCAGGCCGGCCACCACGCCGGCCTCGCGGGCGGTGAAGTCGGCGGTGGCGACGGCGTCGGCGGGCACCGTGGCGACCGAGGTGACGTCCTCGCCGCCGGCCAGGTCCTCGGCCAGTGCCAGGGTGGCGATGTCCTCGACCTCGATCGGGTCGAGGCCGGCCTCCTCCAGCAGCTCGGCGAGCTGCGGGTCCAGACCGGTCTCGTAGCCCTCGCCGTCGCCGCACGCGCAGCCGTCGCCGCAGCCTCCGGCCATCGGGAGTTCCTCGTGGGAGTGGGTCATGGTTCTACTGCTCCTCAGGGGTGCTGACAAGATCGCCGGAGGCGGTGAGGGTGGTGATCAGATGGCGCTGCCAGTGGGCGTCGTCCCGCTCCGGGAAGTCCTCGCGCCAGTGGCAGCCGCGGGTCTCGGCACGCCGGCCGGCGGCCGTCACCAGGGCGGTGGCGACCAGCAGCAGGTTGGCGGCCTCCCAGGTCTCCACCCGGGGGTCGGCCGGCTTCTCCTCGGCGACGTGCGCGTACGCGTGCTCGGCGAGCAGGGTGAGCCCGGCGGCCGCGCCGGCCATCGACGCGGCCGAACGCAGCACGCCCGCGCCGTGCGACATCAGCCGCTGGATCTCGGCGCGCGCCTCGGGCGCGGGCAGCGGCACCGGGTGGGCGGCACGCGCGGCGGCGACGTCCACCGAGCGCTCGGGCAGCTCGCCCGCGCGGTGCCGGGAGGTCAGGTCGGCGGCGATCCGCTCGGCGAAGACCAGGCCCTCCAGCAGCGAGTTGGAGGCCAGCCGGTTGGCGCCGTGCACCCCGGTGCAGGCCACCTCGCCGCAGGCGTACAGACCGGGCACGGTGGTGCGGCCGTGCAGGTCGGTGCGGATGCCGCCGGAGGCGTAGTGCGCCGCCGGGGCGACCGGGATCGGCTCGGTCACCGGGTCGATGCCGTGCGCCCGGCAGGACGCGAGGATGGTCGGGAACCGCTGCTCCCACATCTCGGCGCCGAAGTGCCGCCCGTCCAGGTACATGTGCTCGGCGCCCTGGAGCTGCATCTGCCGGGTGATGGCCTTGGCGACGATGTCGCGCGGGGCCAGCTCGGCCAGCTCGTGCTGCCCGAGCATGAAGCGGGTGCCCGCCGCGTCGACCAGGTGCGCGCCCTCGCCGCGGACCGCCTCGGAGACCAGTGGCTGCTGACCCTCGGCCTCCGGCCCGAGCCAGAGCACGGTCGGGTGGAACTGGACGAACTCCAGGTCGGTGACCTCGGCGCCGGCCCGCAGCGCGAGCGCCACGCCGTCGCCGGTGGAGACCGCCGGGTTGGTGGTGGCGGAGAAGACCTGGCCCATGCCGCCGGTGGCGAGGACCACCGCGCGGGCCCGGATGGCGCCGACGCCGTCCCGCTGGCCCTCGCCCATCACGTGCAGGGTGAGTCCGGCGGCGTGCCCGTCGGCGTCGGTGAGCAGGTCGAGGACGAGGGCGTGCTCGATCAGCTCCAGGCCCGGGTCGGACCGGACGGCGGTGACCAGGGCGCGCGATATCTCGGCGCCGGTGGCGTCCCCGCCGGCGTGCGCGATCCGGCGGCGGTGGTGGCCGCCCTCGCGGGTGAGCAGGATCTCGCCGTCCTCGCCGCGGTCGAAGGCGGCGCCGGTGGCGATCAGGTGGCGGACGGCCTCCGGGCCCTCGGTGACGAGGGTGCGTACGGCGTCCTCGTCGCAGAGCCCGGCACCGGCCACCAGGGTGTCGTCCAGGTGCTGCTCGGGGGTGTCGCCCTCGCCCAGGGCGGCGGCGATGCCGCCCTGGGCCCAGCGGGTGGACCCGTCGTCGAGCATCGCCTTGGTGACCACCACGGCCCGCAGGCCGGCCTTGCGGACGTTGAGCGCGACGGTGAGTCCGGCCACGCCGGAACCGACCACGACGACGTCGGTGGTGGTCGTCCAGCCGGGGGCGGGGGCGGTGAGGCGGTGCGTGGCGGGCATGGCGTTCAGTGGCTCCTTCAGCGCGCGGCGGTCGGGGCCGCGCCGTTGCCGTCACCGTACGCCGCGTCGCCGCGGAGCAGTCCGGTGCCCTCCCCGGCCTCGGCCGGGTCGCCGCCGAGGCCGGTGATCCGGTTGTCGGCGTCCACGAAGACCACCTTCGGCAGGTAGCCCTTGGCCTCGGCGGTGTCCATCTGCCCGTAGGCGATGAGTATGACGAGGTCGCCGGGGTGGACCAGGCGCGCGGCGGCGCCGTTGATGCCGATCACGCCGGTGCCGCGCGGGCCGGCGATGGTGTACGTCTCCAGCCGGGCGCCGTTGTTGATGTCGACGATGTGGACGAGCTCGCCGGGGAGCAGGTCGGCGGCGTCGAGCAGGTCCTCGTCCACCGTGACGGAGCCGACGTAGTGCAGGTCGGCCTGGGTCACGGTGGCCCGGTGGATCTTGGACTTGAGCATGGTGCGGAGCATGGGGTCACGCCTCCTGTGAGTGCATGCCTGAAATGGGGACTGCTACCGGTTACCGAGAATTACCGAATCACCGAGTTACCGGACGATGATGCGGACGTTGTCGATCAGGCGGGTCGAGCCCACCTTCGCGGCGACGGCCAGCACCGCCTCGCCCTGGAAGTCGTCCGCCGCCTCGGTGAAGGCGTCCGGGTCGATCAGGGCGAGGTAGTCGAGGGTGACGCCTTCGGACGCGTCCAGGGCGGCCGCGGCGGCCTCGCGCACGGCCTTCGGGCCCTGCGCGGCCACGTCGCGGCCGGCGAACAGGGCCTTGGACAGGGCGAGCGCGTGCTCGCGGTCCTCGGCGGAGAGGAAGCGGTTGCGGGAGGAGAGCGCCAGCCCGTCCTCCTCGCGGACGGTCGGTACCCCGACGATCTCGACGTCGAAGTCCAGGTCGGCCACCATCCGCTGGATGACCGCCAGCTGCTGGGCGTCCTTCTCCCCGAAGAAGGCGAAGTCCGGGTCGGTGATGTGCAGCAGCTTGGCCACCACGGTCAGCACCCCGTCGAAGTGGCCGGGCCGGGTGGCACCCTCGAACCGCTCGCCCATCGGGCCGGCCGCCAGGCGCACCTGCGGCTCGCCGTTCGGGTAGACCTCCTCGACGGACGGCGCGAAGACGACGTCGGCGCCGTTCTCCTCGGCCAGCCGCACGTCCGCGTCCAGGTCGCGCGGGTAGCGGTCGAGGTCCTCGCCGGCGCCGAACTGCAACGGGTTGACGAAGACGGTGACGGCGACCCGGCCGTCCCGGCCGACCTGCTTGCGGGCGGCCCGGATCAGCGCGGCGTGGCCCTCGTGCAGCGCGCCCATGGTCATCACGACCGCGTTGTCCACCGGCTGCTCGTCCGGCCAGAAGGCCGCCTCGAAGTCGGTGACGGTCCGGGTGACGACGGCCCGGTGGACCTTCGGGGCCCGCTGTGCCTTGCCGGGCTGCTTGCCGCGTGCCATCAGTGCTTCTCCTCGTTCAGTACGTCCAGCAGCGCCGCCGCCGACGCTTCGTCGATCGTCCCGTGGGCGAGCGCCCGCTGGGCGGTGGCGCGGGCCATCGCCCGGTAGGCGGCCAGGATGTCCGGGGACACCGTACTGAGCTGCGCCAGGTGGCGCCGAACGGTGCCCGCGTCACCCCGCGCGACCGGGCCGGTGAGGGCCGCGTCGCCGGAGCGCAGGCTGTTGTCCAGGGCGGCGCCCAGCAGCGGGCCGAGCAGCCGGCCGGGCTCGGCGACGCCCGCCGTGCGCAGCAGCTCCAGCGCCTGCGAGACCAGGGTGACCAGGTGGTTGGCGCCGTGCGCGAGGGCCGTGTGGTAGAGCGGGCGGACGCCCTCCGGCACCCACTCGGGATCGCCGCCCATCTCGACCACCAGGGCCTCGGCGACGGGGCGCAGCTCGTCGGGGGCGGTCACCCCGAACGGGCAGCCGGCCAGCCGGGCGAGGTCGACCGGGGTGCCGGTGAAGGTCATCGCGGGGTGCAGCGCCAGCGGCAGCGCCCCGGCCCGGGTGGCGGGCTCCAGGACGGCGACGCCGTGCGCGCCCGAGGTGTGCACCACCAGTTGGCCGGGGCGCACCGAACCGGTCGCGACGAGGCCGGCCACCAGGTCGGCCAGCGCGTCGTCGGGAACGGTGAGCAGCACCAGGTCGGCGGCCGCGAGCACCTGCGGCGGGGAGACGATCCGCACGCCCGGCAGCAGCTGCTCGGCGCGGCGCCGGGAGGCGGCGGACACCCCGGAGGCGGCGACCACCCGGTGCCCGGCGAGCTGCAGGGCGGCGCCCAGCGCCGGGCCGACCCGGCCGGTGCCGACGACCCCGACGGCGAGGCGGGCGGGGCGGTTGCCGGGGTCGGCGGGGTCGCCGAAACCGTCGGCGAGGGGGGTGAAGTCGGCGTTGTCGGACGTGCTCACGCGCGCACCTCCGCGCCGTTCCCGGGCCGGGGGCGGCCCCGGCGCTCGGCGGGGGCAGTCGCCATGGCGCACCTCTCGACGGTGAGCCCGGTTCGCTCGCTCACAGCTCGGCCCTGGTCCTCACTCTTACCGTTCCGGTCCTCTGCGGGTACCGGACGCACCGGCCCATTCTACGGGCCGGTGCCGGGGGTGTCTCAATCCCCCGAGCCGGCCCGGATCAGGCCCGCCTCGTAGGCGAGGACGACGGCCTGCACCCGGTCGCGCAGGCCGAGCTTGGCCAGGATCCGGCCGACGTGGGTCTTCACGGTGGCCTCGGAGAGGACCAGCCGGGCGGCGACCTCGCTGTTCGACAGGCCCTGGGCGACCAGCAGGAACACCTCGCGCTCGCGCTCGGTGAGCGGGCCCAGGGTGTCCGGGCCGGGGGTGCTCGCGGCGGTGGGCAGCACCTCGGCGAACCGGTCGATCATCCGGCGGGTGGTGGTCGGCGCGACCACCGCGTCGCCGCCGTGCACCGCGCGGATCGCGGCCACCAGCTCGGTCGGCGGCACGTCCTTGAGCAGGAAGCCGCTGGCGCCCGCCTTGAGCGCGGCGAAGGCGTACTCGTCCAGGTCGAAGGTGGTGAGGATGAGGACGTGCGGGGCGTTCGGCAGCGGGCTGCCGTCCTCGGCGAGGCAGATCCGGCGGGTGGTCTGCACGCCGTCCAGGCGGGGCATCCGGACGTCCATCAGGATCACGTCCACCTGCGTGTGCCGCAGCCTCTCCAGGGCCTGCGCGCCGTCGCCGGCCTCGGCGACGATCTCGATGTCGCCCTGTGACTGCAGGATCATCCGGAAGCCGGTGCGCAGCAGCTCCTGGTCGTCGACGAGCATCACGCGGATGGTCAAGGTGGCTCCTAGTTCGTGGGCGGCAACGTGGTCAGTGGGCTGCCTTGAGCGGCAGGACGGCGCGGATCCGGAAGCCGCCGCCGGGCCGTGGCCCGACGTCGAGGCTGCCGCTGACCATGCCGACCCGCTCGCGCATGCCGATCAGGCCGTGGCCCTGGCCGTCCGTCCCGCCGGAGGCCAGCTGCTCGTCGGTCGAGCCGCGGCCGTCGTCCTCGATCAGGACGGCCAGCTCGCGCTCGCCGAAGTCGACCGCGACCCGGGCGTGCACATCGGGGCCGCCGTGCTTGCGGACGTTGGTCAGCGCCTCCTGGACGATCCGGTAGACGGTCAGCTCGACGCCGCGGGGCAGTTCGCGCGGGTCGCCCGAGGTGGCGAAGTCCACCTGGAGGCCGGCGGTGCGGACCTGGTCCAGCAGCTCGGGCAGCTCCTCGACGCCGGGCTGCGGCACGTACTCCTCGACGGTGTCCGCGGTGCGCAGGACGCCCAGCAGCCGGCGCATCTCGACGAGCGCCTGGCGCCCGGTGGAGGCGATCGTGCTCAGCGCCTCCTTGGCCTGCTGGGGCGAGTTGTCCAGCACGTAGGCGGCGCCGTCGGCCTGGACGATCATGACGGAGACGTTGTGCGCGACCACGTCGTGCAGCTCGCGGGCGATCCGGGCCCGCTCGGCGGCGACCGCCACCTTGGCCTGGGCGTCGCGCTCGCGCTCCAGCCGGGCGGCGCGGTCCTCCAGCTCGACCAGATAGGCCCGGCGCACCCGGGTGAGCCGGCCCCACGCCCAGCAGAGGATGAAGGGGCTGGTCATCAGCCCCATGATCAGGAGCGTTTCGCCGATGCCGTAGGAGTGGAAGGTGGTCGTGCCGGTCTCCGGGTGGTACTGGCTCTTGAGGAGCTTCTGCTCCCAGAAGACCAGTGGTCCGGCGGACAGGCCGGCGGCGAGCGCGAGCCGGGAGATCCAGGTGGAGCCGAAGGCGGCTCCGGTGTACGCGAAGACCAGGTAGGCGATGCTGGATCCGCCCGGGTCGACGTTCAGCGCGACCTGGGTGAGTCCGACCACGACGGCGGCGGCCACCGTGAGGTCGGGCAGGCGCCGCCGGAAGACCATCAGCAGCGGCAGGATGATCGCGACCGCGAACTGGACGCCCCCGTGCCATCCGACCTCGCCGGCGTCGCTGGGGAGCAACCCGAGGAACAGCACGATCGCCGCCCAGGCGGAGTCGACCACCATGGGGTGACGGCGGAGCCAGGCGTTGAGTCGTTGCACGTCTCAAGCGTAGGCAGTCGCGGAGCGTGGTCAGGTCCGCCGGGAGGGCGATCCGTCCTACTCCCTAGGTCGGAGAAGCCCCGGCTCCGGTTGGGAGGGGCGCCGCGCCGCGGGTAGCGTCCCGCCGCATGACTTGGATGCGGTGGCGGCCCGCCATGGAACAGGCCCTCTACGCCCCGGAGGGCGGCTTCTACCGCAGGCCGGAGGGGCCGGCCGGGCACTTCCGCACCTCGGTGCACGCCTCCCCGCTGTTCGCCCGTGCGGTGGCCCGGTTGCTGCTGGAGGTGGACACGGCCCTCGGCCGTCCGGATGAGCTGGCCCTCGTGGACGTCGGGGCCGGCCGGGGTGAGCTGCTGGCCGGCGTGCTGGCCGCGCTGCCGGACGACGTGCTGGCCCGGCTGCGGCCGTACGGGGTGGAGATCGCGGCGGACCGCCCCGCGGGACTTCCGTCCACAGCCCTGTGGACGGACGAGGTGCCGCGCGGCGTCAGCGGCCTGCTGTTCGCCAACGAGTGGTTGGACAACGTGCCGCTGGACCTCGGCGCGGTGGACGAGGACGGGGCGCTGCGCTACGTCGAGGTGGACACCGCGACCGGCGACGAGCGCCTCGGCGACGCGGTGGACGAGGGCGACGCCGCCTGGGCCGCCCGCTGGTGGCCGGCCTCCGCGCCGGGCGACCTCGTGGAGTTCGGCGCACCGCGCGACGCGGCCTGGGCCTCGGCCGTCGCCGGGCTGGAGCGCGGTCTCGCGGTCGCGGCGGACTACGGGCACACCGCCGCCCGCCGCCCGCTCCTCACCACCCTGACCGGCTTCCGGGCGGGCCGCGAGGTGCGCCCGGTGCCGGACGGCACCTGCGACCTCACCGCGCACGTGGCGCTGGACGCGGTGGCCGCGCCCGCCCTCCACAGCCTGTGGACAACCCAGCGGGAGGCGCTGCGGGCGCTCGGCGTGAGCGGTGCCCGCCCGCCGCTGGCGCTGGCCTCCTCCGACCCGGCGGGTTACCTGCGGGCGCTCGGCGGCGCCGGGGAGGGCGCCGAGCTGACCGATCCGGCGGGCCTGGGCGCGTTCGGCTGGCTCGCGCAGGCCGTCCGCATGCCGGTACCGGAGACCCTCGCCGGCCTCGGGGGATGGCAGACTCTCGGGTCATGAGGGAGACCACGGTCGGCATCGGGGCGGGAGCCGAGAACTTCACCGGCGGGGCGGACAGCACCGACATGGTGCTCAACATCGGCCCGCAGCACCCGGCGACCCACGGCGTGCTGCGGCTGAAGCTGGTGCTGGACGGCGAGCGGATCGTCACCGCCGAGCCGGTGATCGGCTACATGCACCGCGGCGCGGAGAAGCTCTTCGAAGCCCGCGACTACCGGCAGATCATCATGCTGGCCAACCGGCACGACTGGCTCTCCGCGTTCGCCAACGAGCTGGGCGTGGTGCTCGGCGTCGAGCGGATGCTCGGCATGGAGGTGCCCGAGCGCGCGGTCTGGATCCGCACCATGCTCGCGGAGCTGAACCGCGTCCTCAACCACCTGATGTTCCTCGGCTCCTACCCGCTGGAGCTGGGCGGGATCACCCCGATCTTCCACGCCTTCTCCGGCCGCGAGGACCTCCAGCACGTGCTGGAGGAGGCCTCCGGCGGCCGGATGCACTACATGTTCAACCGGGTCGGCGGCCTCAAGGAGGACCTGCCGGCCGGCTGGCTCGGCCGGGTCCGGGCGGCGATCGCCACCGTCCGCTCGCAGCTGCCGGTCTTCGAGGAGCTCGTCCTCGGCAACGAGATCTTCCGGGCCCGCACCGCCGGCGTCGGCATCCTCACCAAGGCGCAGGCCGAGGCGTACGGGGTCAGCGGCCCGATCGCGCGGGCCAGCGGGCTCGACTTCGACCTGCGCCGCGACGAGCCCTACCTGGCGTACGGCTCGGACGAGCTGCGCGCGGTGCTGACCGTGGTCACCCGCGAGGAGGGCGACTGCCTGGCCCGGTTCGAGTGCCTGCTGGAGCAGACGGTCAACTCGCTGGACCTCGCGGACGCCTGCCTGGACAAGCTGGCCACGCTGGCGCCCGGGCCGGTCAACCTGCGGCTGCCCAAGGTGCTCAAGGCCCCCGAGGGCAGCACCTACGCCTGGACGGAGAACCCGCTCGGCGTCAACGGCTACTACCTGGTCTCGCGCGGCGACAAGACGCCGTGGCGGCTGAAGCTGCGCTCGGCGTCCTTCAACAACATCCAGGCGCTGACCGAGCTGCTGCCCGGCACCCTGGTCGCCGACATGGTGGCCATCCTGGGCTCGATGTTCTTCGTCGTCGGCGACATCGACAAGTAGTGCGGGCGGGCCCGGCTACTTCTTGCCGGCCTTCTTCGCCGGGTCGGCCGGGTGCGGGGCCACCTTGCGGTCGCCCTTGGTGGCGATCCGCTGCTCGCAGAGGCCGGCCAGCACCTCGTAGCCGGCCCTGCCCATCAGCTCGGTGAGTTCGGGGCGGTAGCTGATGTAGACCGGGTCCGGGCCGGTGTGGGCGTCCGGGCTCCCGGTGCACCACCAGTGCAGGTCGTGGCCGCCCGGGCCCCAGCCCCGGCGGTCGTACTCGCCGATGGTGACCTGGAGGTAGCGGGTGTCGTCCGGGCGGTCGATCCAGTCGTAGGTGCGGCGCACCGGGAGCTGCCAGCAGACGTCCGGCTTGGTCTCCAGCGGCTCCTTGCCCTCCTTGAGGGCGAGGGTGTGCAGGGCGCAGCCGGCCCCGCCGGGGAAGCCGGGGCTGTTGAGGAAGAGGCAGGCGCCGTCGACCCGGCGGGTCTGCCGGTCGCCGTCCTCGTCGAACATGGTGATGCCGCCGTCGAGCCTGATCCGGCCCTTGTCGTCGGTGCCGTGCGCGAAGTTCTCCCAGATCTCGGGCGTCAGCCGGGCCGCGTGGCCGGCCACGCGCTTCTCGTCGTCCTCGTCCGAGTAGTGCGCGCCGAGCGTGCAGCAGCCGTCCGACTCGCCCCGGCCCTCGCGGATGCCCTGGCAGCCGCGGCCGAAGATGCACGTCCAGCGGGAGGTCAGCCAGGTGAGGTCGCAGCGGAAGACCTGCTCCTCGTCGTCGGGGTCGGCGAACTCGACCCAGGCCCGCGGGAAGTCGAGCGGGACCTCGGGGCGCGGGTCGAGCGGGACCTCGGTGCGCAGGGTCGGCATCGCGAGGTCGACCGGGGTCGCGCCGGACTTGGGCTTCTTCTTGGACGTCTCTGCTGCCACCCGGCAAGGGTAGAGCCTTCACAGCGGTGCGAACCGCCTGCGGCCGGGGCATTTGCGGCGATTTCGCCGAGCGGTGGCGGCCGGAGCCGCCGGCGGGCGAGGTGAAGGCGGGGTGAAGAGGTCCCCGGCGCGCTGCGGCCCGGCCCGGCGGCACCCCTAGGATGGCGGCCGGTCCGCTACGGGGAGGTACGGGGATGGCCAGCGGCAGCAGCAGCGGCGACGCCGGAAGCGGCAGGTTCGCCATCAAGCCGTGGGAACTGCACGGCGAAGGGCGCGAGTTCGAGAAGATCTCGGAGGACTTCGGGAAGGCCGCCGCCACCCTGGAGCAGTCGCTCGCCGGGCTCGGCAGCCCGTGGGGGCTGGACAAGCCGGGCAGCGGTTTCGCCGCCGTCTACAAGGACGCGCGCGGCGGGCTGCTCGGCGGGCTGCGCGGCCTGGCCGGGCAGCTCGGGCAGGTCGGCTCCGGGCTGCACACCATGGCCGAGCGCACCGTCGACGCCGAGACGACGGCCGCCGCCGGCTTCGGCGCCACCGCGGCCCCGGGCGCTCCCGGCGCCGCGGCACCGGGCGGGAAGCCCGGGAAACCGGCAACCCCGGTGGCCGCGGCGAGCGTCCCCAAGGACAGATCGGCCTGACGGCCCGGCCGTCCGCGCCGCCGAACCCGGCGGCGGGGTCAGTCCGGCGATGCCGGAACGTCGCGGCCGGCGCGCCGCCGTCCGTCCGTCGCGGTCCGCACGCGGGCCGTCCGTGCGACGCGGTCCGCCGTCCGCACGGCGAAGTCCGCATGCCGTGATCCGCACGCCGTGATCCGCATGCCGAAGTCCGTACGTCGAAGGGGGAAGCGCATGTCCCGGAAGCTGCCCGAGGAGCTGGCGCCGGTGCTGGCCAGGACCGGCCACCAGTGGCCGCAGGCCGACGAGGACGGGCTGCGCAGGGCGGCCGGCCACTGGCGCGAGTTCGGCACCGAGGCCGAGCGCCTGGGCAAGCGCGGCGGGGACTCCGCCAAGCGCGTCACCGGGGAGAACTCCGGCCGCGCGGTGGAGGCCTTCGGCGAGTACTGGCGGGCGTTCAGCGGCAGCGGCACGGGCCACCTGGACGACGCGCACGCCGCCACCGCCCTGGTGGCCGGCGCCTTCGACAAGGCCGCCCGGGCCGTCGACAGCTGCAAGGCCGACCTCGTCGCCACCCTCACCGAGCTGGCCGCCGAACTGAAGAAGGCCGAGGAACAGGCGGCCCACGCCAAGGCGGCCGCGGCCGAGGTCGCCGCCGCCACCCGCGGCGGCGAGGCCGCGTCCGGCGGGGTCTTCGGGGGGCTGCGGCAGAGCGTCGGCGCGGTGGCGAGCGGAGTGCAGAACGCCGCCACCGAGCAGGTCGCCGAGGCGATGGCGGCGATCGCCGTCGAGACCGCCGGGCTGAAGATCGGCGGCCTGCTGGACGAGCTCGGCCGGGCCATGAAGGACGCGCTGAACGGCACGCTCAAGGAGCCCGCCGTCGTCGCGCTGCTGCGCCTCGCGCCGGGCGGCGGCCCGGGCGTGCGCCCGGCGTCGTTCACCGGCGGCGTCTTCGACCCGCTCGCCGCCGGGCTGCCCGCGGCGCTCGGCGAGCCGGGCGTGCTGGGGGCGGACGGCGCCGGCCTGGCGGTGGTGCTCGGCCAGGACGGCAGGCCCGTGGTCGGGGTGCCGGGTCTGACGGTCAAGCTCGACGAGGCCGGCCGGCCGGTGCTGGACGAGCACGGCGAACCGGTCATCGTCCGGGCCGACGGCACGCCGGTGGCGGACGCGAGCGGGCTGCTCGTCGTGCGCGGCCCGGACGGCCGACCCCTGGTCGGGGTCGAGGACCTCGCCGTGAAGCTGGACGAGCAGGGGCGGCCGGTGCTGGGCAAGGACGGCCAACCGGTGCTGACCGACAAGGACGGCAAGGTGGTCCGCGGCGTACCGCTGACCGACCTCGCGGCGGGAGGCGACCGGAACGGCCACGGGCTGGACGGCAGGCCGGGCGGCCCGCTCGCCGACGGCCCGGGCGCCGTGCTGCCCGGGACACCCGGGACACCCGGGGCGCCCGGCGTGCCCGGGGCCGGTACGCCCGGGGTCGGGCCGGACAGCGTGGTCGTGATGGCCGGGTCGGACTCCGCCGGACACCCGGGCGCGGGCGGTCCGGCGGGTCGCCCGGACGCGGACGGCGGCGGCGCGGGGCCGGTGCGGACCGGTTCGGCGGGCGGGGGCGGCGGGGACTGGGCGCCGTCCGGCCACCCGGACGGCGCGGGCCGTCCGGTCGCCGCGGCCGCTCCGGCGCACAACGGCGGTGGCGGTGGAGGGGGCGGCGTGGCCGGTTCCGGCGGTCCGGCGGACGGCGACTACCACCTGCCGCCCGCCCACCCAGGGGGCGGCGGCGAGCCCGTGACCGTGCGGACCGACTCCGTACTCGCCCCGCCCGCACCGTCGGCCCCCGCCGCGCCCGCGCACCACCCGACGGCGCCCGACGGACCGTCCGGCGGCGGATCCGCCCAGGGCAACCCGTACGGCAGCTCCTACGGCACCCCGTTCGCCGTGCCGGTCGGCACCGGGCCGACCGGCCCCGGCCCGCTCGCGGGCCTGCCCGGCAGCTCCTACACCGGTCCGGTGGCGGTCGGGCACGGCCCGGCGCCGTTCGGCAGCGGGATCGGTGCCGGTCCGCCCGCCGGGGGTGGCGCCGGCCCGGTCGCCGTCCCCGGCCCGGGCGCCCCGGCGGCCGGTGCGCCGGGCACGCCGGGTGTGCCGGGTACCGCCGTCCCCGGACAGCAGGCCCCGGCCGAGACCCGGCCGGGCCTCGGCGCGGGCGGACCGCGGGCGGCCACCGGCACCCCGCACCCCGTCACCGCGCCCGTCCCGCTGCCCGTCCCGGCGCCGCCGTCGGCCCCGCCGGTGGTCGGCCCCGGCGCCGGCCGCCCCGAATCCCACCAGGACGACCACCGGCGCCGCCCCGACGGCCCTCCGGCCGAGGGCGGGAACACCCTCGCCTGGGCCGCCGTCCCGGTCGCCACCGCACACGCCCTGGCGCTCCAGCTCGCCCGGCGCGCCCTGCGCGGCAGCGGTCCCGAGGAGCACGCGGTCCGGCTGCGGACCATCGCCGACAGCCGCCCGTACGGTCTGCCCGGCGGGCTGGCCCCGGTCGACCCCGAGCACCAGCGCGAGGTCGAACGCCGGGCACCCCGGGACGGCGACGGCCTGCCCGTCCGTCACCCCGACCCGGCGGCCGGCGGCTGGGCGGAGGTCGTCAACGCCGACGGCCCGCAGGCCCCGGGCCGGGCCAACAGCAGCCTGGAGATCGCGCTCTCCGCCGTCGACACCTTCACCGGCCGCCCGACCTGCGCCGCGCCCCGCATCCCCACCGAGGGCGACGCCGGGGAACGCGGCGGCCGCGACCGCGCCGAGCGCGAACTCGGCGCCCCGTTCCGCGACCTCGGCGACGGCGAGCCGGCCTTCGGCCGCCTGACCGGCGAACTGCGGCGGGCCGGCCACGGCGCCCAGGCCGTGCTGATCACCCTGGACGGCTTCGGCCGCCCGCACGCCTGGAACGCCGTCAACCACCAGGACACCGTCAGCTACCTCGACCACCAGGTCGGCCGCCGGGGGGAGGACCCCCTGCACGACGCCGGCCGCGGCCTCTGGGCCATCGCCCTCGATCCGGACGGCCGGCCGCTCGACCTCGCCGCCCGCCGCCCCGAACCCGCGGCGAGCGGCGCCCGGTGACACCCCGCCCGCCCGCGCGACCCACCGGCCGGTCCGCCGCCCGCGCGCCGTTCTCCACCCGCGCCCATGCAAGGAGCACCCCCCTGTGACCACCCGCGCGCAGGCGATCGAGGCCGCCCACCGCTGGATCAACGGCGAGCTGCCGAGGGCCTCGGCCGACGGCTCGACCGGGAGCCGGCGGGTGCACTCGCACGAGTTCGACCTCGGGTGGGTGGTCTGGGCGGAGCCCTCGCCGGTGGGGGTGGACCCCCTGACGGGGGAGCGGCGCGCGCCCGAGGAGGTGGGGGCGGCCTGCGCCGTGGTGGACCGGGCGACCGGGCGGTTCACCGTCTGGCCGTCCGTGCCGGTGGACGAAGTGACCGTGCTCTACCGGGACTTCCTCGGTGCCGGCGCCCACGACCCCGCCGCGCCGCCGACCACCGGGCGGGGCACCCGGGCCGAGCTGACCTACCGCGACGAGTTCGGCGAGGTGCGGTCGCTGGTGCTGCGCTCGGCGCCCGGCCTGCCGCACCCGGCGCTGCGCGGCTGGTGGTGGCTGCGCGAGCGGGGCGTCCGGGCGCAGGACGTGCTGGCCGTCCACACCGATCTACGGCTGAGCGCGCTGCCCGGCGGCTACTGGGCGTACGCGCTGGCCGCCGAGCTGCCGGGCGCCCGGGTGGACTCCGACCTGCCGTACGGGCCGCGCTTCGACCACCGGGCGGCGGCCGTCCGCGCGCTGCCGGCCGAACCCGGCGGGCCGGCCCGCAACCGGCTGCCCTTCCCGCGCCCCGCCCCGGCCCCGGCCGCCGAGCCGGACCGGGAACTGCCGGCCCTGCTGGTGGAACGGTTCGGCGCCGCCGGCGTCAAGCGCTTCGACCCGGCCGACGTCGCCCGGGCCGACCTGCCGGAGGCCACCGCCCGGGTACTGGTGGCGGTCGGCGTGCCGGTCGCCGTCGAGGGGTTCTTCGCACTGCACCACCCGCAGCCGGACGCCATCGCCGACGGCACCCGGCCCGGCACGGTGCTGCCGCCGCTCGCCGCCCACCTGGCGGAGATCGGCCGCGGCACCCGGGTGGCCGAGCGGGAGCGCCTCGCGATGGCCCCGCAGCTGGTGCTGGGCACCGACGGCTGGGCGCTGATCACCCTGGACACCGCCTGCGGCGCCGTCCGAGCCGTCGACCCCGACTACGCCACCGCCCGGCACTGCAACGCCGGGCCGGAGGCCTTCGTCCGCGGCCTGGCCCTGTTCGCCCGGTGGCTGCCCGGCCTGCCAGGGCTCGACCCGCGGGCCGCCGGCGCCGCCGTCGCCGAGCTCCAGAACGGCCTGGCGGCGCTCGACCCGACGGTCTTCGACGATCCGGAGAACTGGTGGGCCGTCATCGTCGAGCAGCTGTGGGACGGTCTGCTGTGACGGCGCGCCGGCCGGGCGTCCGGGTGACCCGCGGTGCGCCGCGGCCGGGACGCGCCGGGCGGCGGGCGCACGCTGGGGGGAGTCGACGCCACGGTCGGGTGGTCGGACCGGTGCGTTGATCCGTCGCCGCCCCGTCGAGGATTCCCCGGACACCCCCACCCTCCCGGGGACCCGCACCCTCCCGGCGTCCGAACCAGAGCTGGAGCCCGAGCCGTGACCGCCTCGCCCCGCGCCGCCCACGCGGCCGTCCTCGCCGCCCTCGCGGTCCTGGCCGCCGGCTGCGCCGCCGCATCGGGACTCCGCGCCGGCCCGGTCGCGGCCCAGCGGGTCTGCGACGCACCGGTGGTGATCGGCCATCGGGGCTCGCCGCTCGACGCCCCCGAGAACACCATGGCCTCCTTCGAGAAGGCCCTGGAACAGGGCGCCGACTGGCTGGAGACCGACGTCCAGACCACCCGGGACGGCGTTCCGGTGCTGATGCACGACCCCACCGTGGACCGCACCACCGACGGCAGGGGCGCCGTCGCCGACCTGACCGCCGCTCAGCTCGCCGGCCTGCGGGTGACCGTCGGCCCCGGACCGGCCGAGCCCGTGCCGACGCTGGACCAGCTGCTGGGGCGGCTCGCCGGCAGCCCCGTCACGCTGCTGATGGAGATCAAGTGGCAGCGCGCCGAGGACGTCGCCCGGATCGCCCGGGCCGCGGCCGGCAGCGGCGCCCGGGTCTTCCTCTACTCCTTCTCCGCCGAGCACCTGCGCCAGGCCCACGCGGCCGCCCCCGCCCTGCCGGTCGTCCTCATCCAGGGCGCCTCGCTCGCCGACGACCCCGGTGACCTGCCGCTGCACGGCATCGCGCTGGACGCGACACTGGCCACCGCCGCCCGGATCGCCGCCGAACGCTCGGCCGGCCGCGAGGTCTACGTCTGGACGCTGGACGACGAGGAGTCCTGGCAGCTGATGACCGACCGGAACGCCGACGGCCTGATCACCGACGCCCCCGGCAGGGCCCGCCGCCGGGTCGACGCCGGCTGCCGCACCCCTCGCCCGGCCGCTCCGGGCGCCGCCCACGGGCGCTGAGTCACGGGTGGTCCGGACCAACCCGCCGGACCAGCACGAATACCGACGTGCCAGGTCTGCCGCGAGGCGGCATCGCGTAGCGTGGAGAGTTATGCGACTCGGTGTTCTCGACGTAGGTTCCAACACGGTCCACTTCCTCGTGGTGGACGCCCACCCCGGGGCCGCCCCGGTGCCCGCCTACTCCCACAAGGCCGAGCTGCGGCTCGCCGAACTCCTCGACGACCAGGGCGCGATAAGCGAGCCGGGGGTGGCGAAGCTGGTCGGCATGGTCGCCTCCTCGCTGCGGGTCGCCGAGGACAAGGGCGTGCTCGACATCCTGCCGTTCGCCACCTCCGCCGTCCGGGAGGCCGCCAACGGCGAGGAGGTGCTGCGCCGGGTCGCCGCGGAGACCGGCGTCGAACTGCGGGTGCTCTCGGGGCAGGACGAGGCGCGGCTCACCTTCCTCGCCGTCCGCCGCTGGTTCGGCTGGTCCTCCGGCCGGCTGCTCAACCTGGACATCGGCGGCGGATCGCTGGAGATCGCCTGCGGCCTGGACGAACAGCCCGACGTCGCCTGCTCGCTGCCGCTCGGCGCCGGCCGGCTGACCGGCCGCTGGCTGCCCGGGGACGTGGCCGACCCGGACGGCCTGCGGGAGCTCAGACGCCACATCCGGGCCGAGATGGCCACCGTCGTCGGCGAGATCGCCCGGCTCGGCACCCCGGACCACGCGGTCGCCACCTCCAAGACCTTCAAGCAGCTCGCCCGGATGACCGGCGCCGCCCCCGCCGACGCCGGCCCGTACGCAGACCGCCGGCTCACCCGCAGCAACCTCTCCGCCTGGCTGCCTCGGCTCTCCACGATGACCGTCGCCGAACGGGCCCGGATCCCCGGCGTCTCCGAAGGGCGCGCCAAGCAGCTGCTGGCCGGAGCCCTGGTCGCCGACGCCGCGATGGACCTCTTCGGCCTGGACGAGCTCGACGTCTGTCCGTGGGCGCTGCGCGAGGGCATCATCCTGCGCCGCCTGGACACCATGGACGGCACGGTCGACCGCCGCCGGCCGGCTCTCGCCACCTGAGGCCCGTCCCGGGGGCGGTCCGGCCGGGCGCGATCGATCGACCTGACCGAGCCCGGGGTCGGTCCGGCCGGGCGCACCGGGAGGGCCGCTCCCCGTTCCGGGCGCGGTCCGCTTACGCTGTCTCCCGTGGCGCAACCAGCGGGCGAGGACGGGACGCAGGAGGGCCGCGCTCCCGGGGACGGGCAGCCGCGGCCGGACGCCCCGCGTCGCACGGACCGGCCGCCCGTGGCGGTCGGAGGCGAGCCGGCGCCGGCCGCCGGGACCGGCCGCACCCGCAAGCTCGGCAAGGCCGTGAAGGGCGCGAAGAGCGTCAAGGCGGCCGAGACGGCCAAGGCGGCCACCGCCGCGAAGACCACCCGGTCGGCCCGGAAGGCCACCGGTGGCACGGCGAAGGCGGCCGCGACGAAGGCGGAGAAGAAGCCCGCGACGAAGGCGGCGAAGAAGGCGGCCAAGACGCCCGCCAAGACGCCCACCAAGGCGCCCGCCGCAGCGGCGCCCCGCGACACCCGGACGGCGCGCGCCGCCGGCGCCGCCAAGGCCGCCGTCCAGTCGGTGAAGTCCGTCAAGGCCGCCCGACAGGCCGCCGCCCGCCCGGCCCCGCTGCTGCGCACCACTGACCGCCTCGTCCTGCCCCCGCACCCCGGCCTGCACATCCCCGACACCAAGGTCGCCCTCTCGACCGCCTCGGTCTACCCGGCCAACACCGCGATCGCCTTCGAACTGGCCGAGCGGCTCGGCTACGACGGCGTGGAGGTGATGGTCTGGAACGACCCGGTCAGCCAGGACATCGAGGCGCTGCGCCGGCTCTCCGACGCCCATCGGATGCCGATCCTGGCTGTGCACGCGCCCTGTCTGCTGATCACCCAGCGGGTCTGGACCAGCGACCCGTGGACCAAGCTCGTCCGGGCCCGTGCGGCGGCCGAGAAGCTCGGCGCCAGCGCCGTCGTCGTCCACCCGCCGTTCCGCTGGCAGCGCCAGTACGCCCGCGAGTTCGTCGAGGGCATCAACCGGATGGCGGGCGAGACCGACGTCCGCTTCGCCGTCGAGAACATGTACCCCTGGCGCTACCGCGACCGCGAGATGCTGGCGTACGCGCCCGGCTGGGACGTCACCGAGGAGGAGTACCGGCACTTCACCATCGACCTCTCGCACGCCGCCACCTCCCGGATCGACGCCCTCGCCATGGTCGAGCGGATGGGCGACCGGCTCGCCCACATCCACCTGGCCGACGGCAGCGGCTCCGGCAAGGACGAGCACCTGATCCCCGGCCGGGGCAAGCAGCCCTGCGCCGAACTGCTGGAGCACCTCGCCCGGACCGGTTTCGACGGCCACGTGGTGCTGGAGGTCAACACCCGGCGCTCCGCGTCCCCCGCCGAACGCGAGGCCGATCTCGCCGAGGCGCTCGCCTTCACCCGTCTTCACCTGGCCACCCCCGCCCGCGTACGCTGATCATGAACTGCCTTACCGAGGGGGAGAGATGAAGGACTACCGGGAGCTCGCAGGATCGTTCGGCGGGGTGGCCGCGGAGTACGACCTGGCCCGTCCCTCCTACCCCGACGAGCTCTTCGACGAGCTGGAGCGGCTGGCCGGCCGCAGCCTCAAGGGCGCCCGGGTGCTGGACGTCGGCGCCGGCACCGGCATCGCCACCCGGCTGCTGGCCGCCCGCGGCGCGGACGTCGTCGCCGTCGAGCCCACCCCCGGCATGGGCGCCCAGTTCCTGACCTCCTCGCCGGGTCTGCCCCTGGTCAAGGGCAGCGGCGACGAGCTGCCCTTCCACGACCACTCGGCCGACTTCGTCACCTACGCCCAGGCCTTCCACTGGACCCGCCCCGAGCTCTCCGTCCCCGAGGCGATTCGCGTGCTGCGCCCCGGCGGCGCGCTCGCCACCTGGTGGAACGTGAAGGACAGCAGCGTCGGCTGGGTGCGCGCGATGGGTGAGCGGTTCGCGGCCGCGCTGCCCGGGGTCTACCACGGCTACGGCGCGGTGAACGAGATCGCCCGCCACCTCGCTCCCTACGACCTGCGGACCGGCACCGCCGTACTGCGCTGGGAGCGCCGGGTCGCCGTCGACCACGTGATCACCGACCTCACCTCCCGCTCGTACGTCGCCTCGCTCACCCCCGAGGAGCGCGCGCCGCTGCTGGCCGTCGAGCGCGAGGCGCTGCTGGCCGAGTTCCCGGACGGCTGGGTGATCGAGCCGTACGTGCTGGACCTCACCGTCGCGATCGCCCCGGGCGGCGCGGCCTGACCGCATGGCGGACGCGGTGTCCGCCGGCCGGACGGCGGGCGTAGGCTCGAAAGACACAGCGTCCGCCGCACCTTCCCTACCGGCGGCGCCGCCACAGCCTCCGAAGGAGTGGAGCACAGTGCCCGAGCTGAAGTCCCGTACGGTCACCCACGGTCGCAACATGGCAGGCGCCCGGGCGCTTCTCCGGGCCGCCGGCGTAGCCCGCGAGGACTTCGGCAAGCCGATCATCGCGGTGGCCAACTCCTTCACCGAGTTCGTGCCGGGCCACACCCACCTGCAGCCCGTCGGCCGGATCGTCTCCGAGGCGATCCAGGCGGCCGGCGGCATCCCGCGCGAGTTCAACACCATCGCGGTGGACGACGGCATCGCGATGGGCCACGCGGGCATGCTCTACTCCCTCCCCTCGCGCGACCTGATCGCCGACTCGGTCGAGTACATGGTCAACGCGCACTGCGCGGACGCGCTGATCTGCATCTCCAACTGCGACAAGATCACCCCCGGCATGCTGATGGCCGCGCTGCGCCTCAACATCCCCACCGTGTTCGTCTCCGGCGGCCCGATGGAGGCCGGCCAGGCCGTCCTGGTGGACGGCACCGTCCGCAAGCTCGACCTGGTCAACGCGATCTCCGACGCCGTCAACGAGAACGTCTCGGACGAGGACATCGCGATCATCGAGGAGAACGCCTGTCCGACCTGCGGGTCCTGCTCGGGCATGTTCACCGCCAACTCGATGAACTGCCTCACCGAGGCGATCGGCCTCTCGCTGCCCGCCAACGGCTCGGTGCTCGCCACCCACACCGCCCGCAAGGCCCTCTACGAGGACGCCGGCCGGAACATCGTGGAGATCACCAAGCGGCACTACCACCAGGACGACGACTCGGTCCTGCCGCGCAACATCGCCACCCGCGCCGCGTTCGAGAACGCGATGGCGCTGGACATCGCGATGGGCGGCTCCACCAACACGATCCTGCACCTGCTGGCCGCCGCCCAGGAGGCCGAGGTGGACTTCGACATGCGGGCCATCGACGCCATCTCGCGCCGCGTCCCGTGCCTCTCCAAGGTCGCGCCCAACGGCAAGTACTACATGGAGGACGTCCACCGGGCCGGTGGCGTCCCCGCCATCCTCGGTGAGCTCTACCGCGGCGGGCTGCTGAACGAGGACGTGCACACCGTGCACTCCGACTCGCTCGCCGAGTGGCTGAAGACCTGGGACATCCGGGGCGGCTCCCCGTCCCCCGAGGCCGTCGAGCTGTTCCACGCGGCCCCCGGCTGCGTCCGCTCCGCGACCGCCTTCTCGCAGTCCGAGCGCTGGGACACCCTGGACACCGACGCCGCCGGCGGCTGCATCCGCAGCGTCGAGCACGCCTACTCGGTCGAGGGCGGGCTGGCGGTGCTCTACGGCAACCTGGCCGAGGACGGCTGCATCGTGAAGACGGCCGGCGTCGACGAGTCGATCTGGACCTTCAGCGGACCCGCCGTGGTGCTGGAGTCCCAGGAGGACGCGGTCGACGCGATCCTCACCAAGCGGGTCAAGGAGGGCGACGTCGTCGTCATCCGCTACGAGGGCCCCAAGGGCGGCCCCGGCATGCAGGAGATGCTCTACCCGACCTCGTTCCTCAAGGGCCGGGGCCTCGGCAAGGCCTGCGCCCTGATCACCGACGGCCGCTTCTCCGGCGGCACCTCGGGCCTGTCGATCGGCCACGCCTCCCCGGAGGCCGCCTCCGGCGGCACGATCGCCCTGGTCGAGGACGGCGACGTCATCGCCATCGACATCCCCGGCCGGACGATCTCCCTGGAGGTCTCCTTCGAGGAGCTGCACGAGCGCCGGCTGAAGCTGGAGGCCGAGGGCGGCTACCGCCCGAAGAACCGCGAGCGCCAGGTCAGCCAGGCCCTGCGCGCCTACGCCGCGATGGCCACCTCCGCCGACAAGGGCGCCGTCCGCGACGTCTCCAAGCTCGGCTGACACCCCGCAGCACTCCGAGGAGCCGTCCCGCCCGGTGGGACGGCTCCTCCGCGTTCGGGGGCCGTCGGGTGATAATCGGCCGTGTGACCGAGGACCCCACCCCCGCCCCCAAGCCCGCCGGCGCCCCCGAGCCGGAACCGATCCGCTGGTTCGGCACCAGCTGGGTCGGCCGCGGCACCGACTACCGGCTGCGCCGGGTCGTCGTGCCGATCGGCGCCCTGCTCGCGGCCGCGGCCGGGGCGTTCGTCCTGCGCTTCGCCGTCGAGGGCGTCCAGCTCTCCGACAACGGCGGCTTCGTCAACGGCCTGCTGGTCGCCGCCGTGGCGATCTGCTCCTGCCTGGCCGGGCTGCGCAACTGGAAGCTGCTCAGCGAGGGCAGGGACCAGCTGACCGGCTGGATGGCCGAGGACAAGTCGCTCGGCGTGGTCTGGATCATCGGCGGGGTCGGCGCGCTGTTCGCCTACTTCCTGCGCGGCCTGGTCGAGGCGCCCGGTGAGGCCGTCAAGCGCGCCCGGTACGAGCGGGCCACCGCCCGGTACGGTCGGCGGCAGAGCGGGCGCAGCGGCCGGCCCGACGCGAGGACGCCGGGCCGGGGCAAGCGCGGGCGCTGAGCCCCCGCGGGGCGGTCAGCTGCGGCTGACCGTGCCGCACTCCTCGGAGTCCGTCAGGTTCTTGGAGCGGTCGTACGGGTCGATGAGCGGCCCGGTCTGCTCCGGGCGCGGTCGGGCGAACTGGTCGAACTGCGGGTGGAAGTAGCCGTCGTAGACGTTGCAGGCGGAGTTGCCGGACTCCGACCGGCGCTTGCCGAAGTTGATCTTCTTCGGGTTGTTCTGGTACTTGCCCGGGTCGTAGAAGCGGAAGTCCTCCGTCCTGCGCACCACGGTGCGGGCGGTCCAGGTGTCCCCCGGAACGTCGGCCGCCGGCACCACCAGGCCCACCGGCTTGGCCGTCCCGTCCTTGGGCGCCGACGGGGCCGGCGTCGGCGGGGCACTCGCCGTCGGGTGCTGCGCGAGGGCCCGCTGAGCGGCCTCCGGGCCCGGGCGAAGGGCGTAGACGTAGGTGAAGTCGGTGTGCACCACGACGCCCCGCTCCCCGTCGCCCTCGACGCTGATCAGGCCCTGCAGCTTGACCGTGTCGGTGACCTGGATCGCCTCGCGCGGATCGAAGCGACTGAACGAGCCGAGGGGGTCGCTCTCCTTCGAGGGGTGGGACAGCGTGGCCTCCAGGTGGTCCCTGGTCTCCCGCTCCAGCATCGCGAGCGCCGCGTCCGGCCGCCCGCCGGCGATCACCTTCGGGTCCAGGTTGGCGGCCGCCAGGTACTCCTTGACCAGCTTGACCTGGGCGGCGACCTGGTCGGCGCTGAACACCCCGATCGCGCCCGGGGCCTGCGGCAGGTCGAAGGCGTCCAGCGTGGTCGGCCAGCCCTCGGCGGGGGAGCCGGCCCACGGGCGATCGACGGTCGGCTGCTTCTCGTCGGTCCTCGGCGGGGCGGTGGTCGGGCGGGCGGTCTCGGGACCGACGGTGGGTACGGCCGAGCCGGAGGCCGGAGAGCGGTCCTCGCCCCGGTACCAGCTCCGCAGGCCGTCCACGTTCAGCGCCGCGAGCAGCACCGCCACGGTCAGCACCACGTACAGCGGGGTGCGCCACTCGGGCCGGCGGCGCGGGCGGGAGCCGCCCCACGGGTCGACCGGCTTCGGCCTGCGACCGAACCGTCCGGCCTTCCTCGGGCCGTCGTTCACCGACCGCCGGCCGCCCGGGTCGACCGGCGGGGTGTGCTGCCACCGGGCGCTGAGCATCCGGGTGCGGCCGGACTGCTCCTTCACGGTGGCGCCGCGGACGAACTCGTCGTCCAGGACGAGGTCGGCGAACGGGTCCTTCCCGTCCGTTCCGGACGGGTCCGCCCCGTCCGGGGCCCGGTCCTCGGACGGGCGCGGTTCTGGATCTTCGGCTATCGGCATCGCGCCAGTATGCCGACGGGGTGTGACGATCCATCGATCGGGGGCGCACCGTGTGGTGAAAGCGTGTGGGATGTGCTCCGATCGGCCCTTTTTGTCCGCCCGGACGGGTCGTCACCCCTTGCCGCGGGCCTGCTTCACCGAGCCGACCACGCCCGCGACGGCCAGCAGGAGGCCGGCCGGAAGCAGCGAGAGGAAGAACGCGCCGATCAGGCCGGCGTCCCCGAGGACCGTCTGCGCCAGCGTGTTCAGCACCAGCAGTCCGCCCGCCGCCGGCAGCGCCGACTTCCACGGGTGCGCGTCCGCCCACCTGCGCAGCCGCCGGTCGGCGGTGTCCCCGCGCAGTCGGCCCCCCACCGTGCCGACCAGGAAGAAGAAGAACAGTGCCCAGCCGGCCGGACCGGCCAGCATGCTCAGCGACCAGTCGCCGGTGATCGCGTCGATCCCCAGGGCGGTCGCCCCCACCACCGCACCGACTCCCGCGGCCGTCCGCCACGGGCCCAGCGTCGCGGCGGCGACGGCGGCTTGCCGGTTCTCACGTCGGGACATCTCTCCGTGTGCCATGCCTCCACGGTGCGCCTGCGTACAGCCCGAAGCCATAGGGGAGAACCCCGAGTTTCTCCCTAGGGCCTGGCGTCGCCCCGCGGGCGGAAGTCCGACGACACGCCTCGGGGTCCGGCGTGCCCGGCGACCTGCCGCCCGGGGCCCTTCCGCAGGGTGGACGGTCCCGTTGCGGGCGGGGGAGCGGTGCGAGGATGGCGGCAGGAACGGATGCAAGGAGCGGGCATGGGCAGCGGCGCGGCGCACGGGCAGAAGATCGCCTTCCTCGGGACGGGCAAGATCGGGGAGGCCCTCCTCTCCGGTCTGCTGCGGGCCGGGAAGGACCCGGCGGACGTCCTGGTGACCGCCCGCCGGCCGGAGCGGGCCGCCGAGCTGGCCGCGAAGTACGGCGTCGCCGTGGTGGGCAACCACGAGGCCGCCAAGCTCGCCGACACCCTGATCCTCGCGGTGAAGCCGCAGGACATGGGCACCCTGCTGGACGAACTGGCGCCGCACGTCGGCGCGGACCGGCTGGTGATCTCGGCCGCGGCCGGCATCCCCACCGCCTGGTTCGAGGCGCGGCTCGCGGCCGGCACCCCGGTGGTCCGGGTCATGCCCAACACGCCCGTCCTGGTGGACGAGGGCATGAGCGTGATCTCCGGGGGCTCGCACGCCACCGAGGCGCACCTGGAGCGGGCCGAGGAGATCTTCCGTTCGGTCGGCAAGGCGCTGCGGCTGCCCGAGGCCCAGCAGGACGCGGCGACCGCGCTCTCCGGCTCGGGCCCGGCGTACTTCTACTTCCTGGTCGAGGCGATGACGGACGCCGGCATCCTGCTCGGCCTGCCCCGGCACGTGGCGCACGACCTGATCGTGCAGTCGGCGATCGGCGCCTCGGTGATGCTGCGGGACTCCGGCGAGCACCCGGTGAAGCTGCGCGAGGCGGTCACCTCGCCGGCCGGCACCACCATCGCGGCCATCCGCGAGCTGGAGAACCACGGGGTGCGGGCCGCGCTGCTGGGCGCCCTGGAGGCGGCCCGGGACCGCTCGCGGGAGCTGGCCTCCGGCGGCAAGTAGGCCGCCCAGTAGGCTCGGCCGCATGGCCTACGACCTGGTGATCTTCGACAACGACGGTGTGCTGGTGGACAGCGAGCCGCTCTCCAACCGGCTGCTCGCCGAGTACCTCACGGAACTCGGCTACCCGACCACGATCGAGGACTCCTACCGGGACTTCATGGGCACCGCGGCCCACCGGATCCACGACGTGATCGCCGAGCGGCACGACGGCGCGAAGCTGCCGGAGGGCTTCGACGAGCTGTTCCACGCCCGGGTGTTCGCCACGTTCGGGGCCGAACTCACCGCGGTACGGGGCGCGGAGACACTGCTGAAGGAGCTCGGGCAGCGCTCCGTGCCGTTCTGCCTGGCCTCCTCGGCGCACCACGAGTGGATCCGCACCGCCCTCGACGTCACCGGTCTGCGCGGCTGCTTCGCCGAGGAGCGGATCTTCAGCGCGCAGGACGTCGGCATCGGCAAGCCCGCACCCGACCTCTTCCTGCACGCCGCCCGCACCCTCGGCGTCGACCCGGCCCGCTGCCTGGTGCTGGAGGACAGCGTCAACGGTGTGCTGGCCGCCCGGGCCGCCGGGATGGACGTGTACGGCTACACCGCGCTCACCGACCCGGCGAGGCTGACGGCCGCGGGCGCCACCGGCCTGATCGGGGACCTCGCCGAGGCCCTCGCGCTGCTCGGCTAGGTCCTGCCCGGCGTCGTGCCGGCAAGACCGGCCGGACAGGGGACCCCGGTCCGGCCGCCGCTTCCAGGCTGCGCACCCCCTCCCCAAAAGCCGCGCCACCCCCTACGCTCTCGCCAACATCGTCGTACCGGCCAGTAGCGGGGTGTGCGTGAGGATCGGGACAGCGCCGGGTACCGGGGCACCACCACGGCTGCGGGCGGGCCGGGCCGCGCTCGCCGCGAGCTTCCTGCTCCAGGGCGTCACCTTCGCGCTGCTGGTCACCTGCATCCCCGAGCTCCAGGACCAGTACGGGTTGAGCGACGCGCTGCTGCCGGTCTTCCTGGCCGCCGTGCCGATCCTGGCCGGGGCGGGGTCGATCGTCTCCGAGCAGCTGGTGCGGCGGACCGGGGCGCGGGCGGTGCTGCGGGTCGTCCAGCCCGCCGTCTGCCTCAGCCTGGCCGGCGCGGGCTTCGGCCGCACGCTCTGGCAACTCGCCCTCGCACTGGGCGTGTTCGGACTGCTGGTCGGGGCGCTGGACGCCAGTATGAACATGCTCGGGGTCGGCCTGCAGCGCCGCTACGGCCGCTCGATCATGCTCGGCTTCCATGCCGCCTTCAGCCTCGGTGGCATCCTCGGCACGGTCGTCACCGGCCTCGGCTCGCACTACCACCTCGGTCTGCCGGTGCTGTTCGGGACGGCCGCCGCGGTGATCGCCCCGCTCGCGGTGCTGGCCGGCACCCTCCCCCAGCCTTCGGCCGGGGGGACCCCCACCGCCGGGCCCGCCGAACTCGGCGACGCCGTCCGGGAGGCCGCCGAGGCCGCGGCCCGGGCCGTCCCGTGGCGGCCGCTGCTGCCGCTCTGCCTGGCGATGGCCTTCGCCTACATCGCGGACGCCTCGGTCTCCAACTACAGCGTCAAGTACCTCACCGACGGTCTGGGCAGCCCCGAGGACGTCGCCAAGCTCTCCTACCTCGGCTACATGGTGGCGATGCTGCTCGGCCGCGCGCTGGGCGACCGCGCGGTGCAGCGCTGGGGCGCCGTCCCGGTGGTCCGCGGCGGCGCGGCGCTGGCCGCGCTGGGCTTCGCGATCGCCGCCGCCGCGCCCGCCGCGTGGGCCGGGATCACCGGGTTCACCGTGCTGGGCTTCGGGATCTGCGCGATCATCCCGCAGGTCTTCGCGGCCGGCGGGCGGCTCCTCCCGGCCGACTCGGACGCCGCCGTGGCCCGGCTCAACCTCTTCAACTACGTGGGCTTCCTGATCGGTTCGCCGCTGGTGGGCGCGATCGCCGACGCGAGCTCGTACCGCTGGGCGCTGCTCGCCCCGATGCTCCTGGTGCTCGCCGTCCTCCCGTTGGCCGACCGCTTCGCCCCGGCCCCGGCGCTCGTCCCGGCGCGGGCCCGACGGCCGGGCCTGACGGCTGACGGCTGACGGCGGACTCGGCGCGGGCCCGACGCTCAGGCTTCGCGGATCTCGTCCAGCGACTCCCGCATCAGGGCCTTCGCGCGGGTGAACCAGTCCGTGAGCACGGCGATCTCGTCCGGGGTGTAGTCGGCGAACAGGTGGCCGAGCCGCTCGTACATCGGGCCGTAGACCTGGAGGATGCGCGCCTGGGCGGAGTCCGCCATCACCACCCGCACCCGGCGCCGGTCGGACGGGTCGGCCTCGCGACCGGCGTACCCGGCCTTCTCCAGCCGGTTGAGCACGCCCGTCACCGCGCCGGTGGTCAGCTGCGCCCGCTCGGCGAGGTCGCCGGCGGCGAGCTGTTCCCCGGCCATGGCCGCCTCGATGATGAAGCCGAGGCAGGTGAGGTCGGTGACGTTGAGCCCGAGCCGTGCGGCGATGTCCTGCTGTCCGAACTGGGCGAGCGCGATCATCCGGTCCATCGCGTACTGCGCCTGTTCGGCCGTCGCCTGCGGGCGCGGCTTGCCCTCCACGGGAAGTCTCCTTAGTATCTAAGTTACTTAGCTCGCGAGATAAATCATCGATGCGATGCCCCCGTCATGCGGTCGGCCGTTCGCCAACCCCATCACAGCTGAGCCCCATCACACCAAAGAGGGAGACATGGGCGCACACGACGCACACGACATGGGCCACACCGTCGCCGGCTGGACGGGTGCGGCGCTCGCCGTCGCCGGCAGCGCCCTTGCCGGGGTGGCCTTCGCGGCGGGCTCGGCCGTCGCGCTCTGGGGCGGCCTCGCGGTCACCGGGTCGGGGGCGCTCGCCGCCTGGCTGCTGCACCTCGCGGGCTGGGGCAAGGCCACCGGGCCCCGCCCGGACGGCCGCCGGCACTGGCGCACCCGGGACACCGCCGCCCGGGACGGCCACCCCGACTGCCTCGGCTGCCGCCTGGTGGGCCGTACCGGCACCGCGGCCGCCCCCGCGCCCGGCCCGGCCGCCCGGCTCTCCCGGGGGTAGCGCCCGGGCCGCCCCGGGGTGCGACCTGGCGGCCGTGGTGCCGCGCGCACGCACTACCGTGGACGCCATGCCCGAAGCCGAGCGTGACACCCCCTGCGGCCTGCACCTCTTCTGGGACGAGGCGGTCACCGCCTACGACTTTGGTCCCGGCCACCCGATGGACCCGGCCCGGCTGGCGCTCACCATGCGCCTGGTGGAGTCCCTCGGGCTGAACGCCGGGCCGGGCGTCACCGTCCGGTCCGCGCCGGCCGCCGGCGACTCCACTCTCCACCTGGTGCACACCCGCGCGTACGTCGAGGCGGTGAAGCACGCCGCCGCCCACCCCGACGAGGTGGACCGGCGGCACGGGCTCGGCACCGACGACAACTGGGCCTTCCCCGCCGTGCACTCCGCCTCCGCGCTGATCGCCGGGCAGTCGGTCGCCGCCGCCGAGGCCGTCTGGCGCGGTGAGACCCCGCACGCCGTCAACTTCGCCGGCGGGCTGCACCACGCGATGCCCGGCCGGGCGTCCGGCTTCTGCATCTACAACGACCCCGCGCTCGCCATCGCCCGGCTGCTGGAGCTCGGCGCCGAGCGGGTCGCCTACGTCGACGTGGACGTCCACCACGGTGACGGCGTCCAGCAGGCGTTCTGGAACGACCCCCGGGTGCTCACCGTCTCGCTGCACGAGCACCCCGCCACCCTCTTCCCGCAGACCGGCTGGGCCACCGAGACCGGGGGGCCTGCCGCGCCCGGCTCCGCCGCCAACCTGCCGCTGCCCGCCGGTACCGGCGACTCCGGCTGGCTGCGCGCCTTCCACGCCCTGGTGCCCGAACTGCTGGCCGCCTTCCGCCCGCAGGTCCTGGTCACCCAGCACGGCGCGGACACCCATCTGGAGGACCCGCTCGCCCACCTCGCCGTCACCGTGGACGCCCAGCGGCTGATCGCCGAGGAGCTGCACGCCCTGGCCCACGAGCACGCCGACGGCCGCTGGATCGGCCTGGGCGGCGGTGGCTACGCCGTCGTGGACGTCGTCCCGCGGACCTGGACCCACCTGGTCGCGACCGCCGCCGGGCGGCCCGTCGACCCGGCCACCGAGACGCCGCAGGCCTGGCGGGCCGAGGTCCACCGGCGCACCCGCCGCCCGGCCCCGCTGCGGATGACCGACGGAGCCCGGCCCGTCTGGCGGGACTTCGGCGCGGGATACGATCCGGCCGACCGCCTCGACCAGGCGATCCTGGCCACCCGCCGCGCCGTCCTGCCGCACCACGGCCTGCTGCCCTGAGTCCCGGCCCGGCCGTGGAGGCGCGCGGCGGTGCGCACGTCGACTGCTACAGATCGCGGAGTGACTACGTACTGCAACAGGAGTATCTCTCACCGTACGAGGACTGGGCTTCCCCCTCTTCCCACTGGTACCACCCATAACTACTCTGGGGATACACGTGTGCCGGTGGAGTCACCGGAGGGGAAGCCGGTGCCTTGCACACGGGTAAGGGTCGGGTGATGGTCATGAGTTCCGGCGAACGCCCCCTGCAGGAAGTCGTCTTCCTGACCGTGGCCGAGGTGGCTGCGGTCATGCGGGTGTCCAAGATGACGGTGTACCGGTTGGTGCACAGCGGAGAACTGCCGGCCATCCGGGTCGGTCGGTCCTTCCGGGTGCCCCAGCAGGCGGTGCACGAGTACCTGAAGGAGTCCTACGTGCGGCTCGAAAGCGCGTAGGGCGGGCTGACGGGGGCGGGGTCCACAGCCGGTGGACCCCGCGCTCGTTTGCCGCGGATTTCCCGCGAGTTTCCCGGTCCGGGGAGCACGATTACGGCCCTGGCCGCGTGGACGGTAGGCTTAGGCCCTCCGTCAGTCGTATGGACTCCGTCTCTCACGGACGGGAGTCTCAGTGAGCGAGGGTTGTTCCGTGGGCTCTGTCATCAAGAAGCGTCGCAAGCGTATGGCCAAGAAGAAGCACCGCAAGCTTCTGAAGCGGACCCGCGTGCAGCGTCGCAACAAGAAGTAAGCCCGCCGCGCGGTTGCGCGCCCGGCGCTTCCACCGCCCGCCCAGGCCCCCGTGGCCTGGGCGGGCGGTGTCGTTTCACGGCCCGATGTGGCGGCGCGGTACGGTGCACGCAGGGCCGTTCCAGGCCGAGGAATGGGGTGCAGCACTGTGGGCATGGTCGTGCTCGTCACCGGCGTGGCCCGCCACCTCGGGGCCCGGTTCGTCGCGGAGGTCCGCCGCCTGCCCGGCGTCGACCTGGTGGTCGGCGTGGACGTGCAGCCGCCCCGGCGCCCCGTCGAGGATCCGGAGGGGGCCGCCGCCCCCTACCGCTTCCACCAGCTGGACCTGCGGCGCCCGGCGGTCGCCCGGGTGATCGCCGAGCACGGGGTCGACACCGTCGTCCACCTCGCCGTCAGCGCCACCGGACTGGGCTCCACGAACCGCTCCTCGGTCAAGGAGTCCAACGTCATCGGCACCATGCAGCTGCTCGGCGCCTGCCAGAAGGCACCCGGCGTGCGCCGGCTGGTGGTGAAGTCGACCACCGGCGTGTACGGCTCGGCGCCGCGCGACCCGGCCGTGTTCACCGAGCGGACCCAGCCCAAGAACCTGCCGGGCGGCGGCTTCGCCAAGGACGCGGTGGAGGTCGAGGGCTACGTCCGCGGCTTCGCCCGGCGCCGCCCCGACGTCGCGGTGACCGTCCTGCGGTTCGCCAACATCGTCGGCCCGGGCGCGGACACCCCGCTCTGCGAGTACTTCGCCCTGCCGGTCCTGCCCACCGTCCTCGGCTACGACCCCCGGCTGCAGTTCGCCCACGAGGACGACGTCCTCGCGGTGCTCTGCCGGGCGGCGCTGCCCCCGGAGCCGGACACCGTCAACACCGGCACCTTCAACGTGGCGGGGGAGGGTGTCCTGTTGCTCTCCCAGTGCGCCCGCCGGCTCGGCCGGCCGACCCTGCCGCTGCTGCTGCCCGCGATCAGCTGGATGGCGGCGCTGGCCCGGCAGACCAGGATGGTCGACTTCTCGCCCGAGCAGTTGCGTCTGCTGACCCACGGCCGGGTCGTGGACACCACCCGGCTGCGCGAGACCTTCGGGTACCGGCCGCGGTTCACCACCCCGGAGGCCTTCGCCGACTTCGCCGCCGCGCAGTCCGCCGGCCTGCTGCCGCCCGCGCGGCTCGCCGCCGTCACCGACGGGCTGGCCGCGCTCCTCGGGCCGGAGTACGCGCCGGCCGCCCGTTCGCACCCAAGCCGACCCAGGAGCTGAACCCGCGATGAGTGCCGCTGCCGAGAACGCGCCGGGCGAGGCCAAGGTCATCCCGATCGAGTCCGCGCCGAGCTGGAGCGAGCCCGACCGGCCCGCCGGCCTGGCCGACCAGCTCGCCGACGCCGTCGGCGGGGCGCTGACCGGGCGGCTCGGCCCGGCCGCCACCCGGCTGTTCGGCAAGGGCTGGGAGGGCCGGGCCGCCGAGGGCCTCGCCTTCCTGCGCCGCCGGATCACCGGCGACTACGAGGTGGACGAGTTCGGCTTCGACCGCGAGCTCACCGACGAGGTGCTGCTCGCGGTGCTGCGTCCGCTCGCCGAGAAGTACTTCCGGGTCGAGGTGCGCGGGATCGAGAACATCCCCGCCGAGGGCGGCGCGCTGATCGTCGCCAACCACTCCGGGACGATCCCGCTGGACGCCCTGATGACCCAGGTCGCCATCCACGACCACCACCCGAGCCGACGGCACCTGCGGATGCTCGCCGCCGACCTGGTGTTCGTCCTGCCCGGCGTCAACGAGCTGGCCCGCAAGGCCGGCCACACGCTGGCCTGCAACGAGGACGCCCGGGCGCTGCTGGAGCGCGGCGAGCTGGTCGGGGTCTGGCCGGAGGGCTTCAAGGGCATCGGCAAGCCCTTCTCCGAGCGCTACAAGCTGCAGCGGTTCGGGCGGGGCGGCTTCGTCTCCTCGGCCCTGCGGGCCCGGGTGCCGATCGTCCCGTGCTCGATCGTCGGGGCGGAGGAGACCTACCCGATGATCGGCAACTTCCGGACGCTGGCCCGGCTGCTGGGGCTGCCGTACGTGCCGGTCACGCCGACCTTCCCGTGGCTCGGGCCGCTCGGGGCGCTGCCGCTGCCGACCAAGTGGACGATCCAGTTCGGCGAGCCGATCGCCACCGACGGGCACCCGGTGGAGGCGGCGGACGATCCGATGCTGGTCTTCGACCTCGCCGACGAGGTGCGGGAGACCATCCAGCACACCCTCTACAAGCTGCTGGTGCAGCGGCGCTCGGTGTTCTTCTGAGCCCGTCGGTCTTCTGAGCACGGTCCGTCCGACTTCCGAGCCCGTCGTTCTTCCGAGCCCGGCCGACTTCCGAGCTCGGCCGAGCAGGGCGAAGGGCCCGGGCGGATCCGCCCGGGCCCTTCGCGTGCCACCGTCCCGGCGGGCTCAGCCGCCGAGGATCCGCAGGCCGGGCAGCAGCCCGGGGACCAGCGGCGGCACCTCGACGCCCTGCGGCGCGGTGCCGGGAGCCGTGCTCGGCGAGCTCGACGGCTGCGGGGCCGCCTGGTCCGGCGCGAGGTCGGCGCTCGGCGAGGGCTTCGGGCCGGTCAGCCCGCTGGTGAGGTTGTCGACCAGCCCGCCGACCGCGTCCGCCGCGTTGCTCGGTGCGCTGTTGGGCGCGCCGCCGTTGCCGCCGGTACCGGGCGTGCTCGCCCCGGCGGACGGCGCCCGCTCGGTGCTGCCGGCCTTGCCGCCGTTCGCGCTGCCCGCGCCGCCCTGGGCCGACCCGGCGCCCGGTGCGGCGTTGCCGCCGACGGCCGGGGTGCCGGCCGGTGAGGTGCCGTCGGCCGGGGCGCCCGCGCCGCCGCCCGCCCCGCTGCCGGCCGGTCCACCGCTCTTGGCGGGGGGCTGGGCCAGCCGCAGGGGCGCGACGTCCTCGCTTATGTCGTCGAACAGCTGGTCCACCAGGTGCGCCTGCGAGGTCAGCTGGACGGGCAGCCTGCTCTGCAGCTCGGTCCAGTGGCCGTCCTCGTCCTGGGCGAAACCGGCCAGGACGCGCATCGGGTCCAGCGAGCCGTTGCCGCGGTAGACCGAGCGCAGCAGGTCGCGGCCCCTGAGGGCGTCGGCATGCATGTCGTCGAGCGCCTTGCGGACCTGGTCGACGGTGCCCGGGCTGAGCGAGCCGGCCGGGTCCGTCCGGCCGACCAGGCTCTTCGCCTCACCGAGCCTGGTGGCGGCGTTGTCCAGCAGCAGCGTGCCGCGCTCGCTGTCGGAGTCCGCGAGGTCCAGCCGGAGCCCTTCCAGGCCGCGCTTCATGCCGTACAGCGTGTCCCCGGGGAGGGCGTTGGCGCTGGCGGCGGCCGCGCCGGCGAGGCTGCCGACGGCGAGCCCGGCGACCAGGCCGCCGATCGCGAAGCGGCGGCTCCAGCGGCCGCGCGGGGCGGTCCGGACCGCCCGGTGCCCACGCTGGCGGGGCACCGCAGCGCCCGGTCCGCCGGCGAAGGCCTGCTCGAACGCGGCCATCAGCTGGGCGCGTTGGACCGTTCGGACCCCCTGGTCCAGCGCCGGTCCGGGCAGCGCGCCGAGCGCGCCGACCATGCCGACCAGCTCCGCCATCGCGGCCGAACCGGCGCCGGTGGAAGCGGCGTTGGCCGCCCCGTCACTGGCGGCGCCGCGTTCCTCTGCCTGGTGGGCCTCCAGCGCCTCGGCGAAGGCCTTCGCCCGCCGGTGCTCCAGCACGTTTGCCGTCACGGGCCACACCTCCCTTCGTCGTTGTCGACACCCCGGCCTGCCGGACGGTTGCCTCGGCGGGCCAAAGCCACTCCATCGGGTGAGAGGTCGCAATTCGACTTGACCGTACGCCTGGTGGAGGCTTGCACGCTGGCCAACGAGTGGTGCGGGCGGTCGGTTACGCACGGCTGATCATCGGATCGACCGTTCACCCGGACGTGTCGGGCCGCCACCGTCGGTGACGGGCCGCCGGATATCTCGCCGGCGCCGTCCGCGCCGCCGCCCCCGGGCACCGGGCCGCTCACCGTGCGTCGGGCGGCAGCAGGCGGGCCAGGGTCCGCACCGCGCGGTACTGGAGGGTCTTGATGGCGCCCTCGTTCTTGCCCATGATCCGGGCCGTCTCGGCCACCGAGAGCCCCTGCAGGAAGCGGAGCGTGACGCACTCCTGCTGCTGCGGGTTGAGCCGCCGCACCGCGTCCAGCAGGGCCGCGTTGGAGAGCGACTCCAGGACCGAGTCCTCCGGACTGCGTTCGCACTCGTTGGAGTCGAGCATCTCCCCGGTGGTGACCTCCAGCCGGAACCGGCTGGACTTGAAGTGGTCGGCCACCAGGTTGCGGGCGATGGTCACCAGCCAGGCGCCGAAGTCGCGGCCCTGCCAGGTGAACGTGCCGATCCGGCGCAGCGCGCGCAGGAAGGTCTCGCTGGTGAGGTCCTCGGCGGTGGCCCGGCTGCCCACCCGGTAGTAGATGTAGCGGTAGACGGTGTCCGCGTAGTGGTCGTAGAGACTGCCGAAGGCGTCGCTCTCGCCGGCCTGGGCCCGCTCGACCAGCTCCATGATCGGGTTGTGCTCGGTCTCGAAGCCGGGGGCCGGGGCCGTCCGCGCCCGACTGCGGCCGCTGCTGCCGGCGGCTCCGGTGCGCCCGCGCGAGCCGGTTCCGGCGGAGCCGGCCGCGGTGGTGCGCAGGGCCGGACCGGCCGGCTGTGGCTGCTGGCTGCCGAACGGGGCCCCGGCGGGGACCAGTTGGGGGGAGGTGACGAGTTGGCTGCGGAGCAAGGTGCGCAACAGCTCCAGGCCGGTGGAGATCTGGCGGGCCGAGGCCGGGCGGCCGCGCAGGCTGGTGCGGGAGCGCAGGGGGGCGGGCGACGGGCGGGAGGGTGCAGGCGCGTCGTTCCGGACGGGTGGGTACACGGGACTCCCAGAGGCAGAACTGTGGACGGATCACCTCCGCCTGCGCGGAGAGCACACCCGCACCGCCCGTTCGAGCGGGGCGCGTGGGGACGTGCATCCAGGAGAGAATAACGCTTTGTGCAATGACGGCTACACCGTGTGGTCGAAGTGGTCGTTTGGGATCCACATGGCGTGCATATTCGGCTGACACTGACCGAACGTGTCATCGTTCATCCGGCTCAACGTGATCGAACAGGTGCACCGAGTGACCAATTCGGCGGTCAGGCGGCCGGTTTCCCCGGGGTTGGCCTCGGTAACCCCTGACTTTCCCCGTCTGACGAACGATCAGAACCGGTCACCGGGTGACAAGTTCGTTCAGGCGCGCCGGACTCTCCGCCGGAGGAGGGGAGTTAGCCCGTATGGGCGCCCTGTTCGGTGTACGGATTGACGGTCGGTCACCCGCTCGGGGGTCACCGGCCCGGGTGTGGCGCCGGGCGTGGCCTCAGGTGCGGTGGCGGCGGTGCAGGGCGATCCCGGCGGCCGTCGCCCCGGCGGCCACGCCGAGCGCGGCGGCGGCCGGGAGGCCCACCCGGGCCGCCTTCCGCCCGGTCCGGAAGTCCCGGACCCGCCACCCCTGGGCCCGCGCGTGCCGGCGCAGCGCGCCGTCCGGGTTCACCACGTACGGGTGGCCGACCAGCGAGAGCATCGGGATGTCGTTGGCCGAGTCGCTGTACGCGGCGCAGCGGCCCAGGTCGAGCCGCTCACGGCGGGCCAGCGAGCCGACGGCGGCCGCCTTGGCGGGCCCGTGCAGCAGTTCGCCGACCAGCCGGCCGGTGTACAGGCCGCCCCGGGCCTCGGCGACGGTGCCGAGCGCGCCGGTCATGCCGAGCCGCCGGGCGATGATCCGGGCCACCTCCAGCGGGGCGGCGGTGACGAGCCAGACCCGCTGGCCGGCCTCCAGGTGCATCTGGACCAGGGCGCGGGTGCCGGGCCAGATCTTGTCGGCGATGACCTCCTCGAAGACCTCCTCGCAGATGGCCTCCAGATCGGCGGTGCACTTGCCGGCGACCAGGCCGAGCGCGGTGTGCTGGGCGTCGGCCATGTGGTCCGGGTCCTCGGCGCCGTGCAACCGGAACCAGGCCTGCTGCCAGGCGAACCGGGCGATGTCGCGGCGGGTGAGGAAGCCGCGGCGGTAGAGGCCGACCCCGAGGTAGAAGATCGCGGCGCCGCGCAGGATGGTGTTGTCGCAGTCGAAGAAGGCGGCGGCGCGCGGATCGTCCCGCTCGGGGGTGTGGTTCCCGGCGGGCGCCTTGGGGGCCTTCGCGGCCCGGTCGGGCGCGGCGGCCGTCGCGACCTGCTCGCCGACGGCGCCCGGGGTGCGAGCGTCGGTCGGCGTACCCGGGGCGGCCGGCGTGGCCCGCAGGGCGGCCTCCGCGGCCTCGGCCGCAGCCTCGCCGGCCAGGGCGCTCCGCTCGGTGGTGGAACGCCTTGACTGGGTGAGCCTTCGGAGCACGGCCATGCCACCGAGCATAGCCAGCCGGGCGGGGAGGGGCCGTGACGGCGGGGTGCCCACCGGGTGAACAGCGCACTGCCCGGCGCCGGCGGCCGGACGGCGGCCCGGCGGCCCCGAGGCGGGACGGCGCACTGCCCGGCCGCCGGGACGGCCGGCCGCGGGGCGGGCGCACAATGGCCGGGTGAGCCCACTGCTGCGACGTGACAAGAACCAGAGCCCGAAGCCGGCCGACCGCACCGTGACCCTGGTCGGCAAGCCGGGCTGCCACCTCTGCGACGACGCCCGGGAGGTGATCGTCCGGGTGACCGGCGAGCTGGGCGCGACCTTCGAGGAGAAGGACATCACACAGGACGAGGAGCTGTACCGCACGTACTGGGAGCAGATTCCGGTCACCCTGATCGACGGCCGCCAGCACGACTTCTGGCGGGTCGACGAGCGCCGCCTGCGTGCCGCCCTCGGGGCCTGAGGCCACCGGCCGGGGCCGCGCACCCCGGCGTCACCGCCCCCGCCGACCGGCGGGGCGGTTCGCCGAATCGTTGTGAAGAATCCCGGACCGGCCCTGGGAGCGGCGCCGTTCGTCGGCTTACGATCGAACCCGTTTGCGCCCATGGGGGGCTGAGCACGCGAGGAGTGCCGCCATGCTTCCCGGCCCGACCCCAGGGATGCCCGCCGCCGCGCCGGCGGCCGGGGGCTTCGCGGTGGTGGACGTGGAGACGACCGGTCGCAGCCCGTGGCGGCACCGGGTGGTCGAGGTCGCCGTCGTGCTGCTGGACGAGCGGCTCCGGCCCGAGGCCGAGTTCTGCACCCTGCTGGATCCGGCCGGCCCGGTCGGCCCCACCCATGTGCACCGGATATCCCAGACCGACGTCGAGGGCGCCCCCCGGTTCCGCGAGATCGCGCCGCGGCTGCTGGAGCTGCTGGCGGGCCGGGTGCTGGTCGGCCACCACGTCACCTGTGACCACGCCTTCCTCGATCGCGAGTTCGCCCGGATCGGGGTGGTGCTGCCGTCCGTACCGCTGCTCTGCACGATGCGGCTGGCGCGGGCGCACCTCTCGGAGGCGGGCGGCTTCGGCCTGGCGGCCTGTGCGGAGGCGGCCGGGCTCGGCCGGTTCCCCGCCCACACCGCGCTGGGGGACGCCCGGGCCACCGCCGGGCTGCTCCGGCACTGCCTGGGAGCCCCGTCCTGCCCGCCCGACGACTGGGCGGCGCCGCTGCGCGAGGCGGCCCGGGTGCCGTGGCCGAGGCTGGGCCGGGCCCGCTCGCACGCGTCCGGGGCGGCCGTCCCGCTGCTCCCCCGGGAGTCGTTGTACGCGCCGCGGCCACCCGGCGCACAGCCCCCGGGCGTGGTGCCGTCGGGGGCCGGTGCTATGGACTCGTCGGCGTGATGCGCATCACTGTGCGGGGACAAAACGGACACCATCTTTGTGCACACGTTCACAAACGCATAGCCTGGCTGCCAAAGCCCAGCTTCACCCACAGGAGCACCGTGGCAATCGGCCGATCACCACAGAGCAGTTCGCAGACGCCCGACCAGGGCGCCGCGCGCCGACCCTCGCGTGCCCGGGGCATCCCGGAGGCGACCGTCGCCCGCCTTCCCCTCTACCTGCGGGCACTCACCGCGCTCTCCGAGCGTTCCGTGCCGACCGTCTCCTCGGAGGAGCTGGCGGCCGCCGCCGGCGTGAACTCCGCGAAGCTGCGCAAGGACTTCTCCTACCTGGGCTCGTACGGGACCCGCGGCGTCGGCTACGACGTCGAGTACCTCGTCTACCAGATCTCCCGCGAGCTGGGCCTGACCCAGGACTGGCCCGTGGTCATCGTGGGCATCGGGAACCTCGGCCACGCGCTCGCCAACTACGGCGGCTTCGCCTCCCGGGGATTCCGGGTGGCGGCCCTGCTGGACGCCGACCCGGCCGTGGTCGGCAGCAGTGCGGCCGGCCTGCCGGTGCGCCACATGGACGAACTGGAGTCCATCGTGGAGAACCAGCACGTCTCCATCGGTGTCATCACCACCCCGCCCGGCGCCGCCCAGCAGGTCTGCGACCGCCTGGTCGAGGCCGGCGTCACCAGCATCCTTAACTTCGCCCCGACGGTGCTCACCGTCCCGGACGGCGTGGACGTGCGCAAGGTGGACCTCTCCATCGAGCTGCAGATCCTGGCCTTCCACGAGCAGCGCAAGGCGGGCGAGGAGCCGGACCGCACCGAGTCGGTGCTGGACCGCGCCCCGGGCCCGGTCCGCGCGGCCGCGGCCAAGCTGCGCCGCGCCGCCGCCGGCGGCAGCGGCAAGGCCCGTCCGGCCGCCGAGCCGGCCAAGGACGGCGAGGCGCCGGCCAAGACCAAGCCCGGCAAGGCCGGCGGCGAGGGCGAGCTCTCCGCGGTGATGCCGGCGTGAGCGGGCGAACCATCGGGGAGGAACGCGTGGAGCGAAGCGGCCGTCCGGCGCGGCGGGCCGAGCGCACGAGGTCCGGGATCCGTGGCAGCTGGGGGCGGGCATGAGCCTTCTCGTCGTAGGACTGAGCCATCGCACCGCCCCGGTCGGCGTGCTGGAGCGCGCCGCCCTGACCGGTGACGTCCCGACCCGGCTGCTGCACGACGCGGCGGCCACCGCGACCGTCGCCGAGGCCGCGCTGCTGAACACCTGCAACCGGATCGAGCTGTACGCGGACGTGGACAAGTTCCACGCCGGCGTCGCCGAGCTGTCGCTGCTGCTCGCCCACCACAGCGGGGTGGACCTGGAGGAGCTGACCTCCCACCTCTACGTCCACTACGAGGACCGTGCCGTCCACCACCTCTTCTCGGTGGCCTGCGGCCTGGACTCGATGGTGGTCGGCGAGGGGCAGATCCTCGGCCAGCTGCGTGACGCGCTGGCCAAGGCCCAGGAGGAGCACACCGCCGGGCGCGGCCTGAACGAGCTGTTCCAGCAGGCGCTGCGGGTCGGCAAGCGGGCGCACAGCGAGACCGGCATCGACAAGGCCGGCCAGTCGCTGGTGACCTTCGGCCTGGAGCAGGTCGCGGTCGGCGCGGGCGAGATCGCGGGCAAGCGCGCCCTGGTGGTCGGCGCCGGCTCGATGAGCTCGCTGGCCGCCGCCACGCTGGTCCGCTCCGGCGTCACCGATCTGCTGGTCGCCAACCGGACGCCCGAGCGCGCCGAGCGCCTGGTCGAGATCCTCGGCGCCGACGTGGCCCGGACGCTCGACCTGGCCAAGGTGCCCGAGGCGCTGGCCGACGTCGACCTGGTGATCTCCTGCACCGGCGCGGCCGGCGTGGTGATCAGGGCCGAGGACGTGGCCGCCGCGGTCGCCGCACGGGCCGGCGGGACCCCGCTGGCGCTGCTCGACCTGGCCATGCCGCGCGACGTCGACCACGCCGTGCACGAGCTGCCCGGCGCGCTCCTGGTCGACCTGGAGAGCCTCTCGCACGCCCACGCCGCCACCCCCGGCGCCGGGGACGTCGACGCCGTGTCCGGCATCGTCGCCGACGAGGTCACTGCCTTCGCGGCCGCCCAGCGGGCCGCCCGGATCGCCCCGACCGTGGTGGCGCTGCGGGCGATGGCCTCCGACGTGGTGGCCGCCGAGCTGGGCCGCCTCGACTCGCGGCTGCCCGCCCTGGACGAGCGCTCCCGCGCCGAGATCACCCAGACCGTCCGCCGTGTCGTCGACAAGCTGCTGCACGCCCCGACCGTACGGGTGAAGCAGCTTGCCGCCGAGCCGGGCGGCGCCTCCTACGCGGACGCGCTGCGCGAGCTGTTCGACCTCGACCCGGCGGCCGTGCACGCGGTCTCGGGCACCCCGATCGGCACCCAGCAGCCTTCGGGCGGGGGCGCCAGATGAACCGTCAGCCATCCCACGAGTACCACCGGGACGATCACCTCATGAATGGTCAACCGCTCACCGACCGGGCCCCGGCCGCCACCGCGGCGCTGCGGCTCGGCACCCGGCGCAGCGCGCTCGCCACGGCCCAGTCGGGCATGGTCGCCCGCGAGGTGACCAGGGTCACCGGGCGCCCCGTCGAGCTGGTGGAGATCACCACCTACGGCGACACCTCCAAGGAGGCGCTGGCGCAGATCGGCGGCACCGGCGTGTTCGTCTCCGCCCTGCGGGACGCGCTGCTGGAGGGCCGGATCGACTTCGCCGTGCACTCGCTGAAGGACCTGCCCACCGCCGAGCCCGAGGGCCTGGTGCTGGCCGCCGTCCCCGTACGCGAGGACGTCCGTGACGCCCTGGTGGCGCGCGAGGGCCTCGCCCTGGGCGAGCTGGTGGAGAAGCTGGCCGGCACCGGCCGCGCCGCCCGGATCGGCACCGGCTCCCCGCGCCGGATGGCCCAGCTCAACGCGTGGGCCCGCAGCCGGGGGGCCCGGATCGAGACGGTCGCGATCCGCGGCAACGTGGACACCCGGATCGGCTTCGTGTCCTCCGGCGAGCTGGACGCGGTGGTGCTGGCCACCGCCGGCCTGAACCGGCTCGGCCGCGCCGCCGAGATCACCGAGCACCTCGACCCCGAGCTGATGCTCCCGGCCCCCGGCCAGGGTGCGCTCGCCATCGAGTGCACCACCGCCGACGGTGAGCTGGCCGCCGCGCTGTCGGCCCTCGACCACGCCCCCACCCGGGTCGCGGTGGCCGCCGAGCGTGCCCTGCTCGCCACCCTGGAGGCCGGCTGCTCCGCACCGGTCGCCGCGCTGGCCACCTGGGGCCACGAGTACGAACTGCAGCTGGAGGGCGTGGTCGGCACGGTCGACGGCGCCACCCTGCTGAAGATGTCCGCCAACGGTCCGATCGTCCTCGACGAGACCGCCGAGCGGCAGGCGGTGGCCCTCGGCCGCGCCCTGGCCGCCCGGCTGCTCGACGCGGGCGCGGCCGCCCTGATGGGGGAGCGAGCCCGATGAGCCCCACCGCCGCCACCGAGACGCCGTTCCCGGCCGACAGCCCCTTCCCGGGCGGGACGCCCGCCGCGGGCCGGTGCACCTTCCTGGGCGCGGGCCCCGGGGACCCGGGCCTGCTGACCCTGCGCGCCGTCGAGGTGCTGGCCTCGGCCGACATCCTGGTCGCCGACCCGCTCACCGCCGCCGCCGTGCGCAGCCACTGTCCGGCCGGTGTGCAGGTGCACACCCCGGGCGCCGAGGGCCCCGAGTTCGACCTGGCCGAGCTGGTCGCCGAGGCGGTCCGCTCGGGCAAGCACGTGGTCCGCACCGTCGACGGCGACCCTGGCCTGGACGGCTGCGCCGCCGAGGAGATGCTCGGCTGCGCGGGCCACGGCATCCACTTCGAGGTGATCCCGGGCGTCGCCCAGTCGGTCGGCGTCCCCGCCTACGCGGGCGTCCCGCTGCGCGGCGTGGGCGGCACCGACGTCCGGTTCGTGGACGGCGCGGCCCTGCTCGCCGGCAGTCCGGTGGACCTGGGCGCGCCGGAGACCACCCTGGTGGTGCGCACCACCCTGGGCCAGCTGCCGGCCACCGCCAACGCGCTGGTCTCCAACGGCCGCAAGCCGGAGTCGGCGCTCAGCGCGACGCTCTCCGGAACCACCACCCGCCAGCGCACCTTCACCGCCACCCTGGCCACCATCGCGGCCGACCTCAAGGTGGCCCGGGTGCTGCCCTCGCCGGTCTCCGCCCCGGTGGACCCGGCGACCTCCGTGATAGCCGTGGTGGGCGAGCAGGTCGCGCACCGCGCCTCGCACTCGTGGTTCGAGACCAAGCCGCTGTTCGGCTGGAACGTGCTGGTGCCGCGCACCAAGGAGCAGGCCACCGGCCTCTCCGAGCAGCTGCGCTCGTACGGCGCGGTGCCGCAGGAGGTGCCGACCATCGCGGTCGAGCCGCCGCGCACCCCGCAGCAGATGGAGCGGGCGATCAAGGGCCTGGTCACCGGCCGCTACGAGTGGATCGCCTTCACCTCGGTGAACGCGGTGCGCGCCGTCCGCGAGAAGTTCGAGGAGTACGGCCTGGACGCCCGGGCGTTCGCCGGGATCAAGGTCGCGGCGGTCGGCGAGACCACCGCGCAGGCCCTGGTGGACTTCGGCGTGAAGCCGGACCTCGTCCCGTCCGGCGAGCAGTCCGCCGCCGGACTGCTGGAGGACTGGCCGCCGTACGACCCGGTGTTCGACCCGATCGACCGGGTGCTGCTGCCGCGCGCCGACATCGCCACCGAGACCCTGGTGGCCGGCCTGGTCGAGCTCGGCTGGGAGGTCGACGACGTGACGGCGTACCGGACGGTGCGCGCCTCGCCGCCGCCGGCCGAGACCCGCGAGGCGATCAAGGGCGGCGGCTTCGACGCGGTGCTGTTCACCTCGTCCTCGACCGTGCGGAACCTGGTCGGCATCGCCGGCAAGCCGCACAACGTGACCGTCATCGCCTGCATCGGCCCGGCCACCGCCAAGACCGCCGAGGAGCACGGCCTGCGGGTCGACGTGATGGCCCCGGCACCGTCGGCGGCCGCGCTGGCCCAGGCCCTGGCAGACTTCGGGGCCAGGCGCCGCGACACCGCGACGGCGGCGGGCGAGCCGGTCTACCGGCCCAGCGAGCGCCGTCCCGGCTCGCGCCGCAAGGCCCGCTGAGGCTGCCACCCGGTAACCCGGGCCGGGGGCGGCGAACCGTCGCCCCCGGCGCTGCCCAACCGTTCGGAGGAGAGAAGCCGTGTCCGCTGAATTCCCGTACGTTCGCCCCCGCCGGCTGCGCTCGACCCCGGCGATGCGCCGACTGGTCGCGGAGACCCGGCTGCACCCGGCGGAGCTGATCCTGCCGCTGTTCGTCCGCGAGGGCGTCCGCGAGCCGGTCCCGGTGACGTCGATGCCGGGCGTGGTCCAGCACACCCGTGACACGCTGCGCAAGGCCGTGGTCGAGGCCGCCGAGGCGGGCCTGGGCGGCGTCATGCTGTTCGGCGTGCCCGCGGTGCAGGACGCGGTCGGCAGCGAGGGCACCAACCCGGACGGCATCCTGCAGCAGGCGATCCGGGACGTGGTCGCCGAGGTCGGCGACTCCCTGGTGGTCATGTCCGACCTCTGCCTGGACGAGTACACCGACCACGGCCACTGCGGCGTCCTGGCCGCCGACGGCAGCGTGGACAACGACGCGACGCTGGAGCGCTACGCCGAGATGGCCCGGGTGCAGGCGGACGCGGGCGTCCACCTGGTCGGCCCGTCCGGAATGATGGACGGGCAGATCGCGGTGATCCGCAGGGCGCTGGACGAGGCCGGACACCAGGACACCGGCATCCTCGCCTACACCGCCAAGTACGCCTCGGCGTTCTACGGTCCGTTCCGGGAGGCGGTCGGCTCCTCGCTGAAGGGCGACCGCAAGAGCTACCAGCAGGACCCGGCCAACGCCCGTGAGGCGCTGCGCGAGCTGGAGCAGGACCTCGCCGAGGGTGCCGACCTGGTGATGGTGAAGCCGGCCATGGCATACCTGGACATCCTGCGGCAGGTGGCCGACGCCTCGCCGGTGCCGGTGGCGGCGTACCAGGTCTCCGGCGAGTACGCGATGGTCGAGGCCGCCGCGGCGAACGGCTGGATCGACCGGGAGCGGATGATCATGGAGACGCTGACCTCGATCCGCCGGGCCGGTGCCGGGCAGATCCTCACCTACTGGGCGCTCGAGGCGGCCCGCCTTCTGGCGCGCGACTGAGCGGGACGCCCCTCGGCCCGCCTCCTTCTCCGATCCGGTCCCGGAACACGTCGCAGCCACGGTCGCGTGTCCGGCGGGTTCCGGGCCGGGGCCGGGCGGCGCCTGCCAGGTGGTGATCACCCTCGACCGGCCCGTCGTCAGCACGGGCCGGTCGCCGTCGGGCAGGGCGACTCAGGCCCGCCCGCCCCCCCGATGCCCGGGCGTGAGTGCAGGGCCAGGGTCGAGGCCGCTCTGCCGAATGGGTGAAGTTGGGTGAGGTGTCGACGCCTCCTCAGGTTGCCGTCGTTAGTCCGGTGTCCGCGGAATCTGCGGAGAAGACCCACACGGAGGCTTTAATGAACGTTGGCAAGAAGGCGGCCTTTCTGACGGCGGCTGCGGGTGCGCTGGTTCTCGTCGGTGCGGGTGGCGCCAGTGCCCACGGGTTCGGCCACCTGTTCGGCCAGGAGGGTGTCGAGCAGAGCAACACCTGCTCCACCGCCCCGGGCGTCCTCGCCCTGACCGGTCTCGCCCCCGACATCGAGTACGACACCAACTGCCTCAACGTCGACGCGAGCGGTGGCGGCGCCTCGGAGCAGAGCAACAACTGCTCCACGGCGCCGCAGGCCGCCACCCTCACCGGGCTACTCGCCCCGGCGCCCGAGATCGAGTACAACACCAGCTGCGTCAACCTGGCCGGCGACTTCCACCACGGTCACTGACGACGAGTCGCTGACCCACCCCCTCCTGTCCTGTTCGGCGGGCTGGAGACGGGCGAATTAAGAATTCTCCTCCTGGTCGAGGTTGCGGCCCCTGGAAGCATTCCCAGGGGCCGCTTCCGCGTGCGGGCTCGACGACGGGCGGCGGGAACCCGATCACCCGAGTGCAATGCGTGATCCGGACGGGTGAACCTGGGTGTCCTCCCGAAGATATGACGGCCTCCGTTGGTATGCCTGAATTCTCCGTCGACATTCGCGGAGAACCCCACACGGAGGCTTTTGATGAACGTAGGCAAGAGGGCGGCCCTTCTGATGGCGGCTGCGGGCGCGCTGGTTCTCGTCGGTGCGGGTGGCGCCAGTGCCCGCGGGATCGGTGACCTGTTCGGCAGCGGGGTCGAGCAGAGCAACGCCTGCTCCACGGCCCCGGGCATCCTCGCCTCGGCCGGCCCGCTCGACGCCGAGTACGACACCAACTGCATCAACATCGATGTGAGCGGTCACGGCGCTTCGGAGCAGAGCAACAACTGTTCCACGGCCCCGGCGGCCGCCACCCTCACCGGGCTGGTCGGGACCAGCTCGCTCAAGTACCACACCAATTGCATCAACTTTGCAGGCCGACCGCACCACTCGCACTGAGTCGCTGAGCCACCGGGCCGACCTCCGTCCCGTCCGGAGGATCGGAACGGGGCGAAGCGTGACGCTCGGTCAAGAATGCGGTCTCTGGAAGTATTCCTCCAGAGGCCGCGTCTGCGTTGCGGGGATTGGCGGCGGAGTTATGCCCTGGGTTCGAGGGCCCGATAACCGGGTGTCGGATTACTCGAGCGGCGCGCGTGGTCCGGACGAGTGAATGTTGGTGCGTTCCCGAAGCCTTCGTGGGCCGCCGTCGTTAGTCGGATGTCTGCGGATGTCCGCGGTAGAGATTCCCTACGGAGGCTTTAATGAACGTTGGCAAGAAGGCGGCCTTTCTGACGGCGGCTGCGGGTGCGCTGGTTCTCGTCGGTGCGGGTGGCGCCAGTGCCCACGGGTTCGGCCACCTGTTCGGCCAGGAGGGTGTCGAGCAGAGCAACGCCTGCTCCACCGCCCCGGGCGTCCTCGGTGTGACCGGCCTCGCCCCCGACATCGAGTACGACACCAACTGCCTCAACGTCGACGCGAGCGGTGGCGGCGCCTCGGAGCAGAGCAACAAGTGCTCCACGGCCCCGGAGGCCGCCACCCTCACCGGGCTGCTCGCCCCGGCGCCCGAGATCGAGTACAAGACCAACTGCGTCAACGTCGCGTTCTAGAAATCTGCCGAAGATCTTGCTGATGGAGGGGCTGTCCCGGTTGGGGACAGCCCCTCCCGGGCTATGTGGTCGCGGGGGCGATGGCCCAGGTGTGGCCCGTGCGGGTGAGCCCGAGGTTGATCAGGCGGCGGCGGTTGAGGAGCCAGGTGTTGTTCTTCAGGACGCCTCGGTAGGGGACCCGGCGGTTGCCCCGGACGACGATCCAGGTCATGGCGCGCTCGACGGGTGGCCGCCAGCGGCGGTACTCGGCCTGCCAGTTCGGGTCGGCAGCCTGCCGGCAGGGGGCTTTGGGGCGGTCGTAGTGGGCGTGGGCCTGGAAGGCCCGGCCGGTCTTGGAGCGGGTGCACCGCCCGCGCAGGTGGCCAGCAGCGACGGGTCGAACGCGGTGTCGTTGAGGCCGAGCCCGCAGGCGGCCCTCCACCGCAGATCGCAGCGCAGCTCCTGGGCCGTGTCGAAGTCCGAGGCCCGTGCAGGCTCTGCGGGACCACGGTCGCCGCTCCTGCTCGGCATGCGGTCCCTGGAGGATTCTTCCGCGGACCGCATGCCGTGGCGGAGACGACCGCGGCTCGGCTGGTCGGCCGGCCTGTTCCGCGGTCCGTTGACCTGGCCGGTACCCCCGGCCGCTGAGCCGCTGACGAACGTGCGCCGACCCTGACGGGCCGGGAACAGGCGACGCCGCTCCCCCGGTCAGGAATGCAGCCCTTGGAAGCCTCTCGTCCCGGGGCTTCGTCCGTCCGTATGCGCGGGGCAGATCGCCAGGTCCAGAAGGTGGCGGCCTTCGGCGCACCCGCGACTTCCGGAAACCGGCTCCGAGTCAGCGGGTGAATCCCGGTCCCGTCGGCATCCAAGGAGAGGATTCACCGGAACCCGGTGCCGGCCGGATTCGGTAGCGTGGTCCGGACGAGTGAATATGCGTGTGTTCCCGAAGCCTTCGTGGGCTGCCGTCGTTAGTCGGATGTCCGCGGATGTCCGCGGTAGAGATTCCCTACGGAGGCTTCAAATGAACGTTGGCAAGAAGGCGGCGTTTCTGGCGGCGGCTGCGGGTGCGCTGGTTCTCGTCGGCGCGGGTGGCGCCAGTGCGGACGGCATCGGTCACCTGACGGGCCACAAGGGTGTCGAGCAGAGCAACGAGTGCAGCACGCGGCCGCTCGTCGGTGATGTGGTGGTCGCTACGCCGTTGACGCCGGCGTCGGACATCACCCACGAAACCACCTGTGTCAACGTCAGCGAGAACGGGGCCGAGTCCCAGAGCAACCACTGCGACACGAGTCCCGTCCTCGGCTCGGTCGTGGTTCCCGTGCTCGTCCCCGCGCCTCACATCACCTACACCACGACCTGTGTGAACGTCGCCGGAGCCGGTACCCCCGGCCGCTGAGCCACTATCGATCCGGCTCGGCGGCGCCGTGCAGAGTGTGGGCAAGGTGCTGCGCGATGACCGCGATGTGGGGCGGATCGATCAGTGACAGGTGATCGCCCGGCACCGGGACGACCTCGAGGGAGGGGCACAGTGGCGCCCACCCCAGATCGGCCTCGTCCCGGAGGTAGCGGGGATCGAGCGCAGTGATCATGACCTGGGGCTCCTGGGCGCGGTAGAGGGTGACGTGCCCCGGATACGGACGCGGCCGGTAGCGCTCGCCGATCCGGGCGTCGACGTACGAGGTTCGCTGGTGCTCCAGGATTCCCGGGCTCATGGACAGTCCGGTCTCGGCAACCAGGCGCATGACCGTCATGATCTGGTCGTCGTCCGTCATGCTCGGCAACTCCTCGTACGGCAACGGCAAGTGATGGCCGAACGTGGTCTCCACGTAGTCGGCGAACCGTCTGAACCGCTCCAGCACGATCTCTTGCGAGTCCGAGCCGGGCAGGGCTGCCGGCAGGATGGTGTCGATGAGGCCGAGATAGCCGGCGTCCTCGCCTCGGTCGCGCAGTTGCACGGCGATCTCGTACGCCTGGCAGCCACCGAAGGACCAGCCGAGCAGCTGGTACGGGCCCCGGGGCTGGATGCGTCGCATCAGGTCGAGGTAGTACTCGGCCTTCTCCTCCATGGACGCCAACTCGTCGACGCGCTCGCAGCCGTAGACGGGCTGGTCGGCGGGAAGCAGCCGCACCAGCGGCCGGTACACGGACGTCGGTCCGCCGGCGGGGTGGAAGACGAACAGCGGGGCGCGGGTGGTGGTGCCGCCGGGATCGCGCAGCACGCGCAGGGGAGTCGCTCCGTCACCGTTCACAGCGGGGCGGATCAGGTCGGCTATGGACTCCACGGTAGGCCGGGCGAGGATCTGCTCCGGGGTTAGGGCATGCGGCGGCTCGTCGAGCCGGGCGTGGATACCGAGGGCCAGGGCACGGGCGGTCGCGTCGTCGCCGCCTGCGGACCGGAGGTTCTGGAGAACGCCGTCGGGGCGCCGGCCGAGCACCTGCTCCCACACTCCCGCGACCAGCCGCTCGGCGGCGTCCCGGGGGGCGATGGTCGTCGGCAGGGGTGCCCGCCCGCTTGGACCCGGGGCGTTCGCGAGCAGTGTCGTCCGGCTCGGCTCGGGGCCGCTCTGCGACGGGGAGCAGGTGCGGTCGCCCACGCCGACCGACTCCGGTGCGCCGGGCAGGTCGAGTGTGCTCAGAAGCTCGTCCGTGAGGTCATCGAGGCTGGCGCCGCGCATCAGCAGCTTGTTCGGCAGTACGACGCCGAAGTCGTGCTTGACCGCGTTCCGGATGCGAACGGCCATCAGGGAGTCGAGCCCCAACCTGGTGAGCGGGACGGAACTGTCGAGGTCCTCGGTGCGATAGCCCATGACGGCCGCTGCACGGACGGCGAGACGTCGGCGCACCGCTGCCGGGGCCTGGGCGCCGAGGGCGGACAGCTGATCGGGGCCGCCCCAGTGGTCCGTCTCGCGGGCGATGTCGTGCAGCAGGCTCGTGAAGAAGGGGACGGTCTCCATGCCCGGATACGCCTCGACGACCCGTCGGGCGTCCAGCCGTACGACGCCCGTGTGGGGTCGTCCGTCGGCGAGGAGCAGTTGGAGGGCATCCAGCCCCTGGGCCGGCATGAGGGGTTCCAGCGCCATGGCCGCGGTGTTCGGGGCGCCTCCGATCCGAGCCCATGGGCCCCAGGCGATGGATGTCGCGGGCAGACCGTCGGCATGACGGCGCTGCACCAGCGCGTCGAGCCAGGCGTTGGCCGCGGCGTAGGCAGCCTGGCCGGGGGAACCGAGAAGGGCGGCGGCGGAGCTGAACACCAGCCACCAGTCGAGGCTGTGCCCCGCGACGGCCTCCTCCAGGCGCAGGGCGCCGTCGACCTTGGGCCGGAACACGGTCTCGACGTCGTCCGGTTCCAGGTCGGTGATGATGCGGTCGTGCAGCACCCCTGCCGCGTGGGCGACGCCGCGCAGCGCGTGACCCCCGGCCAGGGCGGCGTCGAGAAGGCGTGCCGCGAGGTCGGGCTCGGCGATATCGCCCTGCACGACCTCCACCGACGTCCCGAGGGCGCGCAGGTCGTCCAGGACGGCCCGAGTGTCCTCGGCCGGCGGGCGGCGCCCGTTCAGCACGAGCCGGCCGGCACCGTGCTCGGCGAGTCGGCGGGCGGTGGCCAGTCCCAGCCCGCCGAGACCGCCGGTGACGATGTAGGCGCCGTCCGGGCGTGCGAAGCGGATCTCGGCGGCGTCCCGGTCCGGGGCGGCGGCGGCCAGGCGGGCGACGAAGCGGGTGCCGTCGCGCCAGGCGACCTCGTCGGCCTCGGAGTCGCCGAGGAGCTCCTGGACGAGGTCGTCGGCGAGACCGGGCGCGCGGTCGACGTCGACCGCGCAGGCCCTGAGCTGGGGTTGCTCCAGGGCCAGCACGCGGACCAGGCCCCGGAGGCAGGCGCGGTCGGGATCGCAGGCGTCTCCGGCGGCCACCGGCACGGCCCGCTCGGTCACCAGCCACAGGCGCGGGCCGGCGCCGGCTCCGGGGGCGGCGGCGAGCCGGCGGGCCACCTCGGTGGCCGCGAGGACGGCCCCACGGACTCCGGAGCCGTCAGCGGGCCCGGTGCAGAGCAGAACGACCGAGCCGGGAGCACTCGCGGTCTCCTTGCGCCAGGCGTCCAGGATCCGTCCGGTGGAGCCGTTGCGGCAGTGTCCGACCGCCACCTTCGCTCCCCGGCGCTCGAGGGCCGAACTGAGCGGTGGGACGAACCGGTTCCTCCTGCCGGACGTGTCGTCGGATCCGGTGGTGAGCAGCAGCCAGTTGGCCGGAATGCGGTCGGCGGCGGGGGGTGTGGTGACCTCGTCCCAGAGGATTTCGTAGCTGGTTTCCGCCAGGGCCAGTGGTATCTCGGCCCGCTCGGGGGTGCGCAGAGCCACGCCCTGCGCCTCGATGACGGTGCCGCCGTCGCGGTCGTCCAGGCGGACGGTCCAGCGCTCGGGCGGAGGTGGCTGACCGTTGTCGCCGGCCCGGGTTCCGGCGGCCTGCTCGAGGCGGCGGTGCAGGCGGCACGGGCCCGGCGTCGTGCGGAGCCTCACCCGCAGGGCGGCGAGCGAGAAGGGGAGTGCCGCGGGGGACGGATTGGCCGACGGGTCGCCGTCCGGATCCGATTGTGCGGCCTCGACTGTGCTCCGGGGCAGGGAGGTCGCGTGCAGGCCGGCATCGAGCAGCGCGCCCAGCGCCTCCGACTGTGGCGTGTCCGGCCCAGTGGCGTGGGGCAGGGTGACGTCGACGGCCGGGAGGTCGTCGTCGCGGGTGCCGGGAATGCGGGGTTCGTCGGGCAGCCCGGTCACCACCGTGGCCGAGGCATGGCGCAGCCAGGTCCCGGCGGGGGACCGCGTCTGGATGCTCACGGCGGCGGCCCTGTCCGGGCCGGCCGGGTCCCAGACGGTGGTGACCGGCGTGCTGTCCGACAGCGGAAGGAGATGATCCAGTGTCAGATCGCGGACCAGGACGGCGTCCGGCGGGACGCCGGTGACCTCGGTTGCCGCGGCGAGAACGATCTGCGCGCACGCCGCGAGCGTCAGGACCGCCGTGCCGTGTACGCGCCGTTCGATGTGGTTCCACCCGCCGGTGCCGGCGTCGCCCTGCCACAGCACGCGGTTGGTGCCGGGGAGGTCCACCCGCAGGCCGAGGAGGGGGTGTCCGTCAGCGCGGGGCGGACGCCAGCGCGTCACGCCGTCGACCCAGTGGCGTACATGCCGCCAGGGTGCGGCGGGCAGGGCGGTCCGCCGGCCGGTCGGCCACAGCAGCTCGCGCCGGTGTTGGGCTCCGGCCAGGTGCAGCTCGGCCAGGGAGGTGCGCAGGACCACGGACTCGTCGTCGTCCCGGCGCAGCGTGGGCAGCACGAGGGCTTTCCCGTCGGGTGCCTCGTCGAGCGTCTCGCGGATGGGCAGGGCGGCGATCGGGTGGGGTGAGACCTCCAGGAAGACGGTGTGGCCGTCGGCCGCCGCCGCGGCCACCGCGTGTCGCAGCCGGACCGGGCGGCGCAGGTTGGCGCACCAGTACGCGGCATCGGGATCGGGCGTGTCGCGTGGGTCGTCGTACACCGTTCCGTACCAGGCGATGGCGGGCGCCTTGCCCCGGAGGCCGGTGAGGGCCTCGCGCAAGGCGGGCAGGACGACGTCCACGGCGGCCGAATGGCCGGCGCCGTGGACGTCGAGCAGGCGGGCGTCGAGGCCCGCTTCCTCCAGCTCGGCGACCAGGTGGGCCACCGGTTGCGCCGGGCCGGTGACCGTGCATCGGCGTGGCGAGGAGTGTACGGCGACCACCACGCCGGGGAACCGCGCCAGCGTTGCGGCGCGGGTGTCCTCGGGCAGCCCAACGGAGGCCATGGCGCCGGCGCGGGCGCCCTCGACGGTGGCGAGCAGGGCCGAGCGGCGCAGGATCACGCGCAGTCCGTCGCGTGCGTCAAGGGTTCCGGCGACCACGGCTGCGGCCACCTCCCCCATGGAGTGGCCGATGACGGCACGGGGTTCGACGCCGTAGGCCTGCCAGGTACGGGCGAGTGCCAGTTGAACGCCGTACAGCAGGGACTGGGTGCCGTGGACGGCGGTGGTCGGCACGCCCTGGGCGATCATGCGGCTCAGGGCCGTGCCGGCCACGTCGGCGAACGCCGCGTCGAGGTCGTCCACCGCTGCGGCGAACGCGGTGTCATCCGCGAGAAGGCCGCGGCCCATGCCGTACCACTGGGAGCCGTATCCGGAGAAGACGAACACCGGTCCTCGGCCCGGGACCGCCGCGGTGTCCCCGGCGTCGGCAGCGCGCACGACGCCGGGCGAGGGCTGGTCGTCCGCCAGCGCGAGGAGCCCGGCCGCGAGGGCCTGGTGCCCGCGGCCCACGACGGCGGCGCTGACGGCGCCCCGTCGACCGTGTCCGAGGGTGTGCCCGACGTCGCACAGGGGCGTGCGTCGGCCGGCCGCGGTCGTCAGCCAGCCGGCGAGACCACGGGCGGCGTCACCGAGCCGGTCCGCTGAGCGGGCGGTGACCACCAGGACGTGCGGGCCGGCGTCCGGCGCAGGGGCTTCCCCAGCGCCCGGAGCAGCGCTCTCCTGCGGCGCCGGTGACCCGGCCGGAGACCACTGCTCGAGCACGGCGTGCGCGTTGGTGCCCCCGAATCCGAAGGCGGACACTCCCGCCAACGCCGGCCGATGGCCCGCCCGGGGCCACTCGGTGGCCGCGCTGACGACACGTAGGCGCTTTGCGGTGAAGTCGATGTGCGGGTTGGGCGTGCGGAAGTGGAGACTGGCGGGAAGTGTGCCGTGGTGCAGGGAAAGCACCGTCTTGATGAGACCCACGATGCCCGCCGCACCTTCGAGGTGCCCGAGGTTGGTCTTCACGGAACCGATGAGCAGCGGCCGGCCGGCCGGCCGGCCGAGTCCCAGGACGGCACCCAGGGCGCCCGCCTCGATCGGATCGCCGAGCAGTGTGCCGGTACCGTGCGCCTCGACGTAGTCGATGTCGGCCGCGTCCACGTCGGCGTCACGGAGGGCATCGCGCAGCAGCGCCTCCTGAGCGGCGGGATTGGGCGCCATGATCCCGGACGAGCGGCCGTCGGAGTTGACCGCCGTGCCCCGGATGACGGCGAGGATCGTGTCGCCGGCCCGCCGTGCGTCGTCCAATGGCTTCAGGACGACGACGCCGCACCCCTCACCACGGACGATCCCGTCGGCTGCGGCGTCGAAGGCCTTGCACCTGCCGTCCGGTGCCAGGGCGCCGGCCTGGTCGAAGTTCGCCGTGATCACCGGCGAGAGCAGGACGTTGACCCCTGCGGCCAGGGCGGTGTCGCACTCGCCGGCGGCCAGGCTCCGGCACGCCTGGTGCACCGCGACGAGCGACGAGGAGCAGGCGGTGTCGATCGTCATGCTCGGGCCGTGCAGATCGAGCATGTAGGACAGGCGGTTGGCGGCGATGCTCCCCGCCGCGCCGGTGCTGGTCCAGGCGGCCACACCCTCGAGGCCCGCCATGGTCAGGTGGCTGTAGTCGAGGGAGCTGAGACCGACGAACACCCCTGTGGCAGTGCCGTGCAGCTCTGACGGCGGGACACCGGCGTGGCAGAGTGCCTCCCACGTCACCTCCAGCAGCAGGCGCTGCTGGGGGTCCATCAGCTCTGCCTCGCGGGGCGTGATCCCGAAGAAGTCGGCGTCGAACCCCGCGATGTCGCCCAGGAATCCGCCCCACCGGCTGGTGCGGGCGAGGGCAGCCGCCGTGCCGTTCGAGCCGTCCTCGAAGTCCTGCCAGCGGTCCTCGGGCACCTCGCGCGCGGCGTTGCCGCCGGCGAGCAGGTAGTCCCAGAACGCCTCCGGCCCCTCGACACCGCCGGGCAGACGGCAGCCGATGCCCACGACCGCGACGGGCCGGCTGCGGAGACGTGCGTCCGGCCCGGACGTGCGCGCCGCGTCCCGGCCGGGCACGACCCCCTCGGGCGCTCCGGGCTCCGCCGCTCCGCGGGCGAGGCGGCGGACCAGCCGGTCGACGGTGGAGTCCTCCCACAGCAGGGTGGCAGGCAGGACCGCGTCGAGCGCGTTCTCCAGATCCCCCGAGACGGCGACGGCGTCACGGGACGTCAGGCCGTACTCCGCCAGCGGTCTGTCGTCGTCGATCTCGTCCGGGGGCACGTCGGACCTCTCCGAGATCAGCTGCCGCAGCAGTCGGCGGATCTCCGCCTCACCCCATGCCGCCCCCGGCGCACCACCCGGGCGGGCGTCGGATTGCGCACCGCCCGGCGTGGTTCCGCCAGGGCCTTCGACTCTCCTCATGACGCCGTCCCTTCGGATCCTGCCCCGGGCCTGCGGGCACTGCTCCAGCTGCCGTTCAGATAGCGGTCATGGCTGGCGCGGCGGGCGACCTTGCCGCTCGTGGTGCGGGGCACGGTGTTGCGCGGGACAAGGACGAAGTCCCGTACGGCCAGGGCGTGGACGGTCGAAACGGCCCGGCGCACCGAGCGGGTGACGCTGTGGTGGTCCGCCGCGGGACCGGTGGCGGGCGGGGAGTACTCGGCGACGATGACGAGCTCCTCACCCGCCTCGGTGGACACGGCGAAGGCAGCCACGTGGTCCTTGCGAATGGCCGGATGCGCGTTCTGCACGGTCAGTTCGATGTCCTGGGGGTAGTGGTTGACGCCGTCGATGATGATCAGGTCCTTGATGCGGCCGGTGATGTACAGCTGGCCGTCGTGCCACACGCCCAGGTCGGCCGTACGCAGCCACTGCCTGGCACCCTCAGCGGACCGGTCCTCGGCCAGGACCGCCCGGAAGGTCTCCGCGCTGCTCTGTGGATTGCCCCAGTAGCCGCGCCCGACGTTGGGGCCGCTGACCCAGATCTCCCCGACCGTGCCGTCCGGTTGCCGGCGGCATGTCGCCGCGTCCACGATGGCCACCTCCTGCCCCTGGGGCCGTCCGCAGGAGACGAGTTCCGTGACGGGGACGGAAGTGGTGTCCGTGGCGACTCTGGCGATGCCCCGGCCCAGCAGTTCCCGGTCGAAAGCGGTGACCTGCGGCTCTTCCTCGGTGGGGGAGGCGGAGACGATCAGCGTCGCCTCCGCCAGACCGTACGAGGGCCGCATCGCCACTCGGCGGGCTCCGTAGTCGCCGAAGGCGGCCATGAAGCGGTTCAACGTGGTGGGCCGGACCGGCTCACTGCCGTTGATCATCACAGCGACCCCGTCGAGGGTGAGGCCCTCCCGGTCCTCCTCGCGTACCCGCTGCGCGCAGTAGTCGTACGCGAAGTTCGGTGCGGCGGTGACGGCGCCCGGGTATCGGGACAGCAACCTCAGCCATCGCGCCGGCTGTTGCACGAAGGCCAGCGGATCGGTGATCACCGAGTGGACTCCGCCGACGACGGGCAGGAGGGCCATCAGCAGCAGGCCCATGTCGTGGTAGAGCGGCAGCCATCCGACCATGTGACTGCGGTCCCGATGGATGTCGTACGCCTGCACGAGGTGCCCCGCGTTGGCGACCACGTTGGCGTGGGTGATCTCCACGCCGGACGGTGCCCGTGTCGACCCCGAGGTGTACTGGAGATAGGCGCAGTCCTCGGGCCGCGGCTGGATGTCGGCCAGTTCGTCGGAGCCGTCCTCGGTGGTTCGCGCGGACACGAGATCTTCGACGGCCAGCACACGGGGTCGGTTCGGAATGCCGCTCGCGGCGCAGAACGCCGCCACGGCCGACTGCTCGGCACGGGTCGTGAGGATGTGGGTCGGCCTCGCGTCGGTCAGCGAGGCGGCGAGCTTGTCGGTATGGCGGGCGAGATCCGGCGGGAAGAGCGGCACGGCGATGGCGCCCGCGCGGATCGCTGCAAGGAAGCCGACGACGTACTCGAGGCACTGAGGGGCGACGACGGCCACGGGTTCGCCGCCGGCGCCCGCGCGGCGCAGCGCGGCCGCCGCTGCCCGCACCTGACGGTCGAGCTCTCTCCAGGTGGACACGGCGGCCTGCCCGGTCCCGCCGGCTGCGAAGTCGACGAAGGTGAAGGCAGGAGCGTCCGGGTTGCGCACGGCAGCCTCGACCAGGCGGTTGCCGAGGGTGTCTGCCTGCATCACCGTCGGCTTCGGGTCGGCACGGCGAGCGTCGTTGAGGATGGACAAGACGTACCTCCCGTGGGGTGGGCGGGGTGGCTGGTTCACCGCCCGGCCCGCACCGGACGGGACAGGGGCGACAGCTGGGGATGAGGCCACCGGCCGGCGTCGATGCCGGGACCATGGAAGGGGCGGGAACTACGGACAGGCTGTCGGCGCGGATCTCACATCGCCGTCTCCGTCCCGGAAGAGACGGAACCGGTCCTCGCCGACTCGTGCTCGGCCGACGGGGTCGGTCACGCCCAGCCCCGGCTGCGGGGCGAGGCACAGTACCCCGACCTTCCCGATGTGCTCGTTGACCTGCACGCTCCGGACAGCCGAGGCAACGTCGTCCAGGGCATAGGTCTTCGAGAGTGTGGGAACTATCCGGCCCATGTTGATGAGCCGATTCACCTCCCACTGCTCGTGCAGGTTGGCGCCGTGGCTGCCGATGAGCCGCTTGAGCTTCATCCACAGGTAGCGGTTGTCGAACATGTGCTCATATCCGGTACTGGATCCGCAGGTCACGATCGCGCCCCCACGGCGGGCGACGAAGACCGAGGCCGCGAAGGTCGCTCGGCCCACGTGCTCGAAAACGATGTGCGGATCCTCGCCCACCGCCGCGCGTATCGCTGAGCCGAGCTTCTTCCAGCCGTCAGGACGCTGGAGGACCGTGCGGTCCCCCTGCTCGATCTCCGAGCGGTCGATCACCGCCTCGCAGCCGAGCCTTCGCAAGGTGTCGGCCTTCTCCACCGAGCTCACGACACCCACCGGGATGCCACCACCGTTGCGCACGAACTGCACGGCGTATGAGCCCAGGCCGCCGGTCGCCCCCCAGATCAGTACGACGTCGCCCTGCTTCATCCGGGCGCCGCGGTCGCTGACGAGCATCCGGTACGCGGTGGCGGCACACAGCGGGTTGACGGCGGCCTCCTCCCACGTGAGCAGCGGGGACTTGCTCAGCAACTGGCTGGCCCGCACGACGGCGAAGTGGGCCAGACCACCGAAGTTGGTCTCGAAGCCCCATGCGCGCTGCTCGCTGCCCAGCATGCCGTCACTGTGGGTTGCCGGCTCCTGGCCGTCGACGTATGCCGGAGTGACGACCACGTGATCGCCGATGTTCCAACGGCGAACCGACGACCCGGTCCGCACCACGACTCCGGATGCATCGGATCCGAGGATGTGGTGAGGCAGGTCGTGGCGGGCGTCCCAGCCGCCGCTGCGTCCCAGCTGCTGGAGAAAACGGAAGGTCGGAATGGGTTCGAACATCGCCGACCAGACCGTGTTGTAGTTGACGGCACTGGCCATGACCGCGACCAGCGCCTCGTCCGGCGCCAGCTCGGGCATGGGGACTTCGTCTATCCGCAGCGACCTGCGGACGTCCTTGTCCGTTTCGCCCTGGAACATGCCGACGTCGCTGAGCCGCACCGTCGCCGCGGTGAACCGTTCGGGAAGTGGGAGACTGCCCAGCTCGTCGCCCTCGCGGCCTGCGACTACGGCTTCCAATAGAGTCATGCCCATGACATTTCTTCCTCTCGCGTCATCCGCCCGGATGGACGCATCGCGGGCCGGGACTGCGTGCCGGCGCTCGCGGTGGGGGCCTGAGTGCATCCCTTCTGCCCTCTCCCCAGAGGTGGGGATGCAGCTGCCGTCGCTTGCAACTGGCGAGTAAGCGGGGCTCTTTACAGCAGAACTCCTGCCGCACCGGCCCGCAAATCGGCGAAGCCCGACGCCTCACCGCAGCCGCCGCAGCCCCCGGATAAGGCCAGGCCAGAGGCCTGACGGGCACCTCGGCTGAGCTGCGGCGACCAGAGCCACGCTGCACGTCCTGCCGATCGAGCCGCCGGTGCTCGCGCTGGGCGAGGAGAGGGTGGCCGGCTCGGACCGCGCCATCAGCTCCAACTCGCTGCGTTGCTCGATCCTGCCGCGCTGCACCGGCGCCTGACCGTTCACAGGACGGTTCATCCGGGGAGCGGCGGAGATGGCCGGGTGCAGCAGTAAGCCAGGTGGGTGAAGTTGGGTGAGGTGTCGACGCCTCCTCAGGTTGCCGTCGTTAGTCCGGTGTCCGCGGAATCTGCGGAGAAGACCCACACGGAGGCTTTAATGAACGTTGGCAAGAAGGCGGCCTTTCTGACGGCGGCTGCGGGTGCGCTGGTTCTCGTCGGTGCGGGTGGCGCCAGTGCCCACGGGTTCGGCCACCTGTTCGGCCAGGAGGGTGTCGAGCAGAGCAACACCTGCTCCACCGCCCCGGGCGTCCTCGCGGTGACCGGCACGCTGACGCCCGAGCTCGAGTACGACACCAACTGCCTCAACGTCGACGCGAGCGGTGGCGGCGCCTCGGAGCAGAGCAACAACTGCTCCACGGCGCCGCAGGCCGCCACCTTCACCGGGCTGCTCGCGCCGGCGCCCGAGCTCGAGTACCCCACCGAGTGCACGAACGTCGCGTTCTAGGCGATCGGCCCGGCCACGACCTCTGTGGACAGTGGTCGCCGACGGCCCCGTGTCCGTCCCCGCGTGGGACGGGCACGGGGCCGAGTGCCGTCCTGATGGAGGCTCTCCTCCCAGGCGCCGCGTCGGTACGGCTGGGCCGTCCAAAGGCTGAACTCCCGTGCGGCGCAGGACGCTGCCGTCGCCCTGAGCTCAGTCCTCGTGACGAGGGCGCGTGCAGCCGGGCCGGGCGGTGAGCGGCCGGACCGGAGGGTGAAGCCGTCCAACCGGGGCGGGAAGTCGGGATGCGGCCGGTGCGAGCCCGGCCCGAGACGGCGGTCGCGAGGATTTCCGGGAGTCCCGGCTGGCCGACTCCCGCTTCACACGGGCCTTCTGCTCCGCAGTCTGCGCACTCGTCTCCTCGGTCGGGACCGACGAACGCGGTGGTGACCTTCCCGTGAAGTTCCCCCCTGATCTTGGACAGCGTGTGCTTACGCTGCGGGGGTGAAGTCGTGCTGCAGTCTGGCTCGGGTTTCGAGGGGGGTGAGGTACC
>NZ_JBFAJO010000052.1:0-65471 GCF_040655255.1 Kitasatospora sp. NPDC050463 | reverse complement strand
GTCGGCCGCATCCGCGCCGACGAGACGGTGGAGAACGGGCTGTCGCTGTTCATCTCCAACGACAACCTGCGCAAGGGTGCCGATGCCGGCGGTCAGAGCTGGGTGTAGCCGCCGAGGAAGTCGCCGATCCGGGTGACGGCGTCGGTGATCTCCTCGGCCCGGGGCAGGGTCACCAGGCGGAAGTGGTCCGGCTCGGGCCAGTTGAAGCCGGTGCCCTGGACCAGCAGGATGCGCTCGGCGCGCAGCAGGTCCAGCACCATCTGCGCGTCGTCCTTGATCTTGTAGACCTTCGGGTCCAGTCGGGGGAACGCGTAGAGCGCGCCCTTCGGCTTGACGCAGCTGACCCCGGGGATCTCGTTGAGCAGCCGGTACGCGGCGTCCCGGGACTCCAGCAGCCGGCCGCCGGGGAGGACCAGGTCCTTGATCGACTGTCGGCCGCCGAGCGCCGCGGCCACCGCGTGCTGGGCCGGCATGTTGGCGCACAGCCGCATCGAGGCGAGCACGGTCAGGCCCTCGATGTAGCTGCGGGCGCGGTGCCGGTCGCCGGAGAGCACCATCCAGCCCGAGCGGAAGCCCGCCACCCGGTACGCCTTGGAGAGCCCGTTGAAGGTCACGCAGAAGAGGTCCGGGGCCAGCGTGGCCAGCGGGACGTGCTCGGCGTCGTCGTAGAGGATCTTGTCGTAGATCTCGTCCGCGTAGACCACCAGGTCGTGCCGGCGGGCGATCTCGACCAGGCCCTCCAGGACCTCGCGCGGGTAGACCGCGCCGGTCGGGTTGTTCGGGTTGATCACCACGATCGCCCTGGTCCGGTCGGTGACCTTGGCCTCGATGTCGGCGAGGTCCGGGTACCACTCGGACTGCTCGTCGCAGCGGTAGTGCACCGCGGTGCCGCCGGCCAGCGAGACGGAGGCCGTCCAGAGCGGGTAGTCCGGTGCCGGGACGAGCACCTCGTCGCCGTCGTCCAGCAGGGCGGTCATCGCCAGCTGGATCAGCTCCGAGACGCCGTTGCCGAGGAAGACGTCCTCGACGGTGAGACCGTGCAGCCCGCGCTCCTCGTAGTGCATCACCACGGCCCGGCGGGCGGCGAGCAGGCCCTTGGAGTCGCCGTACCCGTGCGCGGAGGAGAGGTTGCGCAGGATGTCCTGGAGGATCTCCGGGGGCGCGTCGAAGCCGAACACGGCGGGATTGCCGGTGTTGAGCTTCAGGATGCGGTGGCCCTGTTCCTCCAGCCGCATCGCCTCGTCGAGTACCGGGCCGCGGATGTCGTAACAGACGTTGGCGAGCTTGCTGGACTGGATGACCTGCATGTCTGCCTACTTTAGGGGCATCCCGGGCCGGTCCGGCGCGTGTGCGGGGACACGTGCCGGACCGGTTTCAAGGGGCTCCTTGGATCGGCAGGCGGAGCTGTCAGCCGGCCTTCCAGATCAGGGGCTCGGTGTCCAGAACGCTGCCGAAGACGAGGAACTTCGGCGGGGTGTTGGTCGGGACGAGATAGACCGCACACTGCTGCTGGGCCTGGCCGTCCGCCAGGGTGCCGGGCTTCTTGCCGGAGTCGCACTGCGGGATCGACTTGAGGATGGTCGGGGCGGGCAGGACGCCGCCGGTGGCCGCGGTGTCCGACTTCACCTTGAACCGCATCATGAAGTACTCGTCGGTGAGCGGGGCACCGGTGCGGTTGGTGAACGAGACGGTCACGTAGTACGGCGTCTTGCCGTCGAGGTCGGCCGGCTTGAAGTTGTACGGCGCGATCTCGGCCAGGGTGCCCTTGACCACCGAGACCGGGGTGACGTCGGCCTTGGTCTTGCCCAGGTAGCTGCCGGTGGCGGTGAGTGCCAGCGGGTTGTCGTAGCCGATCTTGCCGCTGCCGGAGCCGCCGGTGGCCCCGCCGATCGGGTTGCCGCTGGTGGCGGCGGACGGGACGGGGTTCGGCGTCGTGCCGCCGGTGCCCGCCGTGCCCGCGGTGCCGGCCGTGCCGCCGGTTGCGGCGGTGCCGCCGGTGGCCGCCGGGGCCCCGGTGGCGCCCGGCGTGCTGGTGGCGGCGACGCTCGCACCGCCGGCGCCCGCCGCGCCGGGAGCGGCCGGGTCCTCGTTCTCCGGACCGCAGGCGGTCAGCAGGAGCGCCAGGGCGGCGAGCGGGACGGCGGCGCGCAGCGCGTTCTGAGTGTTGGTCACAGTGTTTCCCCGTGGATGATGTGGTCGGTGCGGCGCCGGAATTCGGATGTGGCGCTGCGAGGTCGGACGCCGGCGAGTGCCGGGCGGTTCCCGGTGAACGGTACCGGTGTTCGTGGGCCGGTTCCGGCGGTGGACGAGAGGGGGCGCCGTGATCGCGGCCGTGCTCGGGGCGGTGCTGGGCGGCCTGCTGGTGGCGCCCGCGCTGCGGGGTCTGGTGGTGCGTTACGCCGTGCCGCAGGACGGGCCGTGGTGCACGCGGTGCCCCGTGTGCGAACGGGAGTTGCGCGGCCTGCCGCCCGGTGGGCGCTGTCCGGGCTGTCGGGAGCGGCTGGGCCCGGGCGCCTGGCAGGTGGAGGCGGTCACCGTGGCGGTGGCGGCGGCCGCGCTGTCGGCGGCGCGCCCGGCCGATGCGGTGCTGCTGCTGTGGGCGGCGGGCCCCGGGGTGGTGCTCGGTTTCACCGACGCCCGGGTGCGGCGGCTGCCGTACCCGCTGAGCTGGACGCTGGCGGCGGGACTCGCCCTGCTGCTGGCGGTGTTGGAGGTGGCGGACGGCCGCCCGGGTGTGCTGCTGCGCTGTCTGCTGGTGGCGCTCGCGGCCGCCGCGCTGTTCGAACTGCCCGGCTGGTTCGGCCTGATGGGCGCGGGGGACACCGTACTGGCGCTCGGCCTCGGCGCGCTGCTCGGTCGGTACGGGTGGTCGGCCGCCTTCACCGGGCTCTTCGCGGCCTCGGTGCTGGCGGGACTCTGGGCGGTGGCCCGGGCCGTGGCCGCCCTGGCGCGGCGGCGCTCGGTGCGCGGACTGGACCTGCCGATGGGCCCGTTCCTGCTGCTCGGCACGCTGGCGGCGGTGCTGCTGCAGTAGGGCCGGGCCCACGGATCGAGGCGGTGTGGCCGTGACGGGCGGCCCGTCCAGGCGCACGAACCCACGACGAGCGGGGCCCGCCGTACCGGTCGGGTACGACGGGCCCCGCCGTCGGCGCGCGGGCCCCACCCTCAAGGAGTGGCGCGCCGGGGGAGTTACGGCATCTGGTGGACGAACGGGCCGACCGTGCCGGAGAAGGCGTTCCCGTTGTTGGCGTCCCAGTTGGTGGACCAGGTCATCGCGCCGCGGATGGAGGGCCACTTGGCCGGCGGGACGAAGCTGCCGCAGTTCCTGCCGGTGGCCAGGCAGTCCAGCGCGTTGTTCACGACGCTCGGCGAGACGTAGCCGCCGCCGGCCGCCTTGCTGGAGGCCGGGACGCCGATGCCGACCTGGTCGGGCCGCAGGCCGCCCTGGATCTGGGTGCAGACCTGGGCGGTGATGAAGTCGATGGTGCCCTGGTTGTAGACCTTGCCATCGCAGCCGTTCATGCCGCCCGAGTTGTAGAACTGGGTGTTGACGACGGTCAGGATGTCCTTGGTGTTCAGCGCCAGCTGGAAGTAGGCGCCGGCGGTGCTGTACATCCCGATGGTCTCCGGGGCCATCGTCAGGATGAAGTTCGGGCCGACCTTGGCCTGCAGGCTGTGCAGCGCGTTGCCGAGGTAGGTCGGGTTGACGCCGTTCTCCAGGTCGACGTCGATGCCGTCGAAGCCGTAGTCACGGATGATCGCGGAGGCGCTGTCGGTGAACGCGGCCGCGGCGGTGGCGTCGCCGACGGAGATCGCGCCGTTCTGGCCGCCGATGGAGAGGACGACCTTCTTGCCGGCCGCCTGCTTGGCCTTCACGTCGGCGCGGAACTGCGCGTCGGTGTAGCCGCCGAGGGCCTTGGAGAGCGCCGGGTCGAGGGTGAAGCTGATCGCCCCGCCCCTCGTCGGCACGGCGTCGGCGAAGGAGACCGCGATGATGTCGTAGGCGCTCTGGACGTCGCCCAGCTTCTGGACGGTCGCGCCGTTGTCGAAGTTGTGCCAGTAGCCGGTGACCACGTGCTTCGGCAGGCCGGTGACCGGCGGGGTGGTCGTCGCGGTCGCCGTGGGGGTCGGCGTGGGGGTCGGCGTGGCGGTCGCCGTGGGCGTGGCGGTCGCGGTCGGCGAGGCGGTGGCCGTGGGCGTGGCCGTCGGCGAGGCGGTGGTCGTCGCGGTGGGGCTCGGCGTGGAGGTGCCGCCGGGGCCGCTCAGCGCGAGGTCGTCCGCGAGGTAGGCGCTCTGGCCGTACCAGCCGTGCACGAACAGCGTGACGCTCTTGACGTTCGCGCCGGTGGTGAAGGTGGAGGAGAGCTGGTTCCAGCTGTTCTGGTTGGACCAGGTGCTCGGGTCGGTGCCGCCGGTGCCGCGGGCGCCGAGGTAGACGTACGGACCCTGGACCCAGCCGCTCAGGGTGTAGCTGGCGTTGGGCAGCACGCTGACGGTCTGGGTGCACTCGGCGGTGTCCGAGGCGCCCGGGGTGGCCTGCAGGGCGCCGGCGCCGGAGTGGACCGGGGCGGAGACGACGCTCGCGGCGCCGGTACAGACCCAGCCGGCGGTCGAACCGGACTCGAAGCCGCCGTTGGAGACCAGGTTGCCGGCCGCCGCGCTGGCACCGCCGGCGAAGAGGGCGAGGCCGCCGCCGGCGAGGGCGAGAGCGGTGGCACCGGCGGCGAGGGCCGGGAGGGTGCTGCGCCGGCGCTTGTGCGCGGGCTGGTTCAGCGTACGGGCCATGGAGGTGCGCTCCTGTGGGGGAGAGCGGCCGCCGCGGTGGGGGGCGCGGCGGCCGCGTGTGGGGGAGGGCTTGCGTCCGCGGTACTGCCTTGGGCCGGGCGGTGGTTGGTGCTCGTTCCGCCCTGGGTCAAAAGCTGGACTAGACCATTGGCGGTCGTCAAGCATCGGATCGTCGGCTTACGGATTCCTTAAGGAACCGGATACCGTTCCGTATCCGGAGCCCCGGTGGAGACCGGGCGTTCGCGCGGGTGCCTTCCGGCCACTCGCGCCACGCCACCCGCGACAGGCTCCGCACAGGACTGTGACCGGACCGCTACCTGCGGCTTTACCCACTCCCTCCGGGCCGGAGTAGGCTGCGCCGGGGGTTGTGACGTACCCCGGTGAATGAGTACGGAGGGGCCGAAAACCATGGGTCTGCGCGATGTCGTCGAACGCACGCCGGGTCTGCGCACCCTGCTGGACGGTATGTACGGCCTCTACGGTCGCCGGGTCGAGGTCCACCTCGCCCGTACCCCCCACCACATCGGCGTGATCCTCGACGGCAACCGCCGCTGGGCCAAGGCGACCGGCGGCTCCACCGCCTACGGCCACCAGCGCGGCGCCGACAAGATCAGCGAGTTCCTCGGCTGGTGCGACGAGACCCACGTCAAGGTCGTCACGCTCTGGATGCTCTCCACCGACAACCTCTCCCGGCCGGCCGACGAGCTGGTGCCGCTGCTCGGGATCATCGAGGACGCCGTCACCGGCCTGGCCGCCGCCCGCCGCTGGAAGGTCAACCCGGTCGGCGCGCTGGACCTGCTCCCGCAGCACACCGCGGACGTCCTCAAGCGGGCCGCCGAGGAGACCGCCGGGATCGACGGGATCACCGTGAACGTCGCCGTCGGGTACGGCGGCCGGCACGAGATCGCGGACGCCGTCCGCTCGTTGCTCCAGGAGCACGCCGGGCGGGGCACCTCGATCGAGGAACTGGCCGAAATCCTCGACGTCGAGCACATCGCCGAGCACCTCTACACCAAGGGCCAGCCCGACCCGGACCTCGTCATCCGGACCTCGGGCGAGCAGCGGCTGTCCGGCTTCCTGCTCTGGCAGAGCGCGCACAGCGAGTTCTACTTCTGCGAGGCCTACTGGCCCGCCTTCCGGAAGGTGGACTTCCTCCGGGCGCTGCGTGCGTACGAGGAACGCCACCGGCGGATGGGTCTGTGACGCCCGTCGGCCCCCATCGGCCCCTGCCGACCCCCCAGTAGGGCTGGCCTACCCGGGCGCGGCGCGAGGTCAAACGTTCACCGGCAATGATCCGTCAGTTCTCCGAGAACGCGAATGCACCGCCCCTCGCCTGGGAATACTCCGAGCAGACCGGCCCCGAGGCCACCGGGGCAGCGGGGGCCGGCTTGCCGCGGATGACGCAGGGTCATCCGCTCTGGAGGCCTAGTGGTCAGTTCCAAGAGCCGCCGGACGCCAGACCGGCGCACGTACGTTCTCGACACCAGCGTGCTCCTGGCGGACCCTCTCGCCATGACCCGCTTCGAGGAGCACGAGGTCGTCCTGCCGGTGGTCGTGGTCACCGAGCTGGAAGCCAAGCGGCACCATCCGGAGCTGGGCTACTTCGCCCGCCAGGCGCTGCGACTCCTCGACGACTACCGCATCCGCTTCGGCCGGCTCGACGAGCCGATCCCGGTCGGGGAGCTCGGCGGTACCATCCGGGTCGAACTCAACCACTCCGACACGTCGATACTGCCGGTCGGCTACCGCACCGCCGGCGGCGAGGCGGACAGCCGGATCCTCGCGGTCGCCCGCAACCTGCAGGCCGAGGGGTACGACGTCACCGTCGTCTCCAAGGACCTCCCGCTGCGGATCAAGGCCAGCTCGGTCGGCCTGCTCGCCGAGGAGTACCGGGCCGAGCTGGCGATCACCTCCGGCTGGACGGGCATGGCCGAGCTGCACGTCCCGGCCGACGAGGTGGACGCGCTGTTCGCGGCCGGCCACGACGCCGCGCTGCACGTCGAGGGAGCGGGCGAGCTGCCCGTCCACACCGGACTGGTGCTCAGCTCCGAGCGCGGCCGGGCGCTCGGCCGGGTCACCGGCGACGGCCGGGTCCGGCTGGTGCGCGGCGAGCGCGAGGCCTTCGGTCTGCGCGGGCGCAGCGCCGAGCAGCGGGTGGCGCTGGACCTGCTGCTCGATCCGGAGGTGGGCATCGTCTCGATGGGCGGCCGGGCGGGCACCGGGAAGTCCGCGCTGGCGCTCTGCGCCGGTCTGGAGGCGGTGCTGGAGCGGGGGCAGCACCGCAAGGTGATGGTCTTCCGGCCGCTGTACGCGGTCGGCGGCCAGGAGCTCGGCTATCTGCCGGGCTCCGAGACGGAGAAAATGAGCCCCTGGGCGCAGGCGGTCTTCGACACCCTCTCCGCCGTCACCACCCCGGACGTCATCGAGGAGGTCATCTCCCGGGGCATGTTGGAGGTCCTGCCGCTGACCCACATCCGGGGGCGCTCGCTGCACGACGCCTTCGTGATCGTCGACGAGGCGCAGTCGCTGGAGCGCAACGTCCTGCTGACGGTGCTCTCCCGGATCGGCCAGGGGTCGCGGGTGGTGCTGACCCACGACGTGGCGCAGCGGGACAACCTGCGGGTGGGCCGCTACGACGGCGTGGTGGCGGTGGTGGAGAAGCTGAAGGGGCATCCGCTGTTCGCCCACATCACGCTCACGCGGTCCGAGCGCTCGCCGATCGCGGCGCTGGTCACGGAGATGCTGGAGGACATCAACCCGTGATCCGTCAGCAATAGGGGCATAGTCGGACAATATGGTCAACTCTGGGCGCGGGGCCCGCTCCTGACGGGGCGGGTCCCGTCCCTTTCATCACATCGAGTGCTTTCTGTCCGGAGAACTCCGGGGCGGTGAATGTGAGATGCGCCACGCAACAGGGAATTGCGTCGACAGTGCCCGGTGCGGCATGGTGAGGGTTCTGTCAGGCCCCGCGTACGGCATGACAGGGCTCCCGGGAGACCGTGGGCCCGGTCCGGACGGTCCGCCAACTCCGGTGGGTGGACGCACAATTGAACACCGATGAGCCGTACGCCGCCCGATCGCAACGCCCGGTCGCCCACCGCTTCCGGACGTCGGGTCAGTACCTCCCGTGACCAGCACCGTACGGAGGGCAGCGCCAAGGGGCATGTTGCGCCCGTACGGTCACGCATGGGCGATGCTGGAAGGAAACCATGTGACTCGGATCTCGGCCCGGGGAGTCGCTGTGGCCTCCGCCACCGCCGTCACCGCTGTCGGTGCCGTCGTGGGTATGGCCTCGGGCAGCGAGGGCAAGACGATGCAGACGGTCGACGTCGCCGGTGCGACCCTGCTTGCCGAAGTCCCCTCTGGCGCCCAGGCGCAGACCATCAGTGACAACATCGGCACGCAGGCCTCCGCCCAGCAGGCCGCCGCCGACGCAGCTGCCAAGGCTGCCGCGGAGCAGAAGGCCGCCGAGGAGGCAGCGCGCCAGCAGGCCGCCGCCGATGCGCAGGCCAAGGCTGACGCGCAGGCCAAGGCCGACGCGGAGAAGGCCGCCAAGGCGGCCGAGGAGAAGCGGAAGGCCGACGAGGCCGCCGCCAACCGCTCCAAGGCGCGTTCGGCGATGGCAGCCACCGACACGTCGGCCCCGCCGGTCTCGGTCAGCCCCGGCTCGGTCCAGGCGCTCGCCCAGTCGATCATCGGCAATGACGCGCAGTTCCAGTGCTTCAGCCAGATCGTGAAGCGTGAGAGCGGCTGGGACTACACCGCGACCAACAAGAGCTCCGGCGCGTACGGCCTGGTCCAGGCGCTGCCCGGCACCAAGATGGCCTCCGCCGGCGCCGACTGGCGCACCAACCCGGCCACCCAGATCCAGTGGGGCCTGAACTACATGAACAGCCGCTACGGCAGCCCCTGTGGCGCCTGGTCGTTCTGGCAGTCGCACCACTGGTACTAGGCACCACGGGTACCGCGAACCGCGTCGCACCACACCACGGCCCCCGACCGCTCCCCTGCGGTCGGGGGCCGTGGTGTGCGGCGGGCCGCCCCGCCGCCGTGGTCCTACAGAAGGCGGGCCGCCCCGCCCGGGCTGCGCTGACCAGTGCGCTCGCGGGCGGTGCGGGCCCGGGTGCGGACGCGGGGCGCGGGGAGGGGTCCTGGTTGCTCCCCGCACCGGCCGGTCCGCCGACAGATGGCTCCGGTTCTCGTTCGGACTCCTCCCCGCTGCCCGATGCCTGAAACCACCTGGTCCAGGATGGTTTGTCCGAATACGGACCGACCGGGCGGGGCGGTCGCCGCGCTGCGGACCGCCGTCGAACCCCGCCAACCGACCCGCCCGCCGGACTCGCGCCGGGTCGGCCGGGTAGTTTCATCCTGACGGCCGTGGCGGGACCCACGGCGTACCGCCGGCACGGCGGCCCAGCGGGGGAGCGGTGGTAGCGAGGATGGCGCGGGGCGGGAAGGCCTTCAAGGCCGTGGCCAAGGGCATGGCCGTGGTGGCGAGCGCGGCCGCCGTGATCGAGCGGCGCCGGCGGGCCGCGATCGCGGCCGAGTACCACGAACCCCCGGCCGAGGTGGTGCCGTCACCGGACCGGGCGCTGCCCCCGGCCGCGGTCGCGGCGGCCCCGGTGCCGGCGCCGCGCGAGGAGACCGCCGCGGTGGCGCACACCCCGGCTCCGCCGCCGGTGCCCACGCACGGCGCCTTCGGGCGTGAACTCCACCCCGGACGGCCCGCCACCCCGGCCGAGGCGGTGCCCTGGGGTCTGCGGGTGGCCGCCGAGTCGACCTGGCGGCTGCTGCTGCTCGGCGCCGCGCTCTACGTGGTCTTCATGGTCGTCGACATGCTGCGGCTGGTGGCCTTCGCGGTGCTGGCCTCGCTGCTGATCTCCGCGCTGCTGGAGCCCACGGTCTCCTGGCTGCGCCGGCACGGCGTACCGCGCTCGCTGGCCGCCGGCGGGGTGTTCATGAGCGGCCTGGCCGGGATCGGACTGGTCGGCTGGTTCGTGGTCTGGCAGGTCACCACCAATCTGTCCGACGTGACCAGCAAGGTCCAGGACGGTGTCGCGACCCTTCGGGACTGGCTGATCACCGGCCCGCTGCACCTGACCGAGCAGCAGATCAAGGACTTCGCCGACCAGATCACCAAGGCGATCAGCACCAACACCGATCAGCTCACCTCGGTCGGCCTCACCGGCGCGCAGATCGCCGTCGAGGTGCTGACTGCCGTCCTGCTCGCGTTCTTCACCACCTTCTTCCTCCTCTACGACGGTGCGCGGATCTGGAGCTGGGCGCTGCGCGGTCTGCCCCGGCACTCCCGCTACGCGATGGCCGGCGCCGGACCGAAGGCCTGGGCCACCCTCACCGCGTACGTCCGCGGCACCGTCTGCGTGGCGTTCATCGACGCCGTCTGCATCGGCATCGGGATCCAGCTGCTCGGTGTGCCGATGGCGCTGCCACTGGCGGTGATCATCTTCCTGGGTGCCTTCGTCCCGCTGGTCGGCGCGCTGGTCACCGGGACGGTCGCGGTGCTGATCGCGCTCGTCACCACCTCCCCGTGGACCGCGCTGATGGTGCTGGTGGTGCTGATCGCCGTCCAGCAGCTCGAAGGCCACATCCTCCAGCCGCTGATCCTCGGCCGGGCCGTCCGGGTGCACCCGCTCGGTGTGGTGCTCGGCGTGGCCGCCGGCTCCATCATCGGCGGCATCGGCGGTGCCATCGTCGCCGTCCCGCTGATCGCGGTCACCAACACCGTGGTCGCCCACCTGCGCCGCCGCAACGAGGCCGGGCAGGCCGTCTTCACCGCGCTGGAGGCCGCGCGGGAGGCGGCCGTCGCCCGGACGGCGTCCGCCGCGTCCGCCGCGGCCGCCGGCGCCGCGGCGCCGGGCGGTGCGGGCGCGCCGGTCGCGGCCGAGTAGGGCGGCGGGCCCGCACCGCCGCGACGTACGCGGAGCGGGCCGCCGGAACGCACGCGGGCCCCCGCCGGACGGAAGTCCGGCGGGGGCCCGCGTGGTGTGGCGTGGGGTCAGGCGTTCACGGTGGCCAGGGCGGCCTCGGAGTCGAGGACGCCGGCCACGGCCTGCAGCACGGCGGCGATCTTCACGGAGGCCTGGATGACCTCGCGCGCGACACCGGCCTTGCTCAGCACGCCCTCGTGGGAGTCAAGGCACTGGCCGCAGCCGTTGATGGCGGAGACCGCGAAGCACCAGAGCTCGAAGTCGATCTTCTCGACGCCCGGAGTGCCGATGATGTTCATCCGCAGACCGGCCCGCATGCTGCTGTACTCCTTGTCGGAGAGCAGGTGCGTGGTCCGGTAGTAGACGTTGTTCATCCCCATGATCGCGGCCGCGCCCTTGGCGGCGTTGTACGCCTCCGGGGAGAGGTTGGCCTTGGCCTCGGGCTCCAGCTCGCGCAGCACGGCGAGGCTGCGGGTGGCCATCGCGCAGGAGAGCACGGTGCCCCAGAGCTGCTGGGCGGGGAGGTCGGAGTTGCCGATGACCGCGCTCAGGTTGAGCTTGAGGTCCTTGGCGTAGTCCGGGAGGGCGGACTTCAGGTCGTCGAGAGCCATGTCGGTCAGCCCGCCAGCAGGGCCTGGGCGTCGAGGGTGTCCTCGCCCTTGGTCCAGTTGCACGGGCACAGCTCGTCGGTCTGCAGGGCGTCCAGCACCCGCAGGACCTCCTTGGGGTTACGGCCGACGGAGCCGGCGGTCACCATGACGAACTGGATCTCGTTGTTCGGGTCGACGATGAAGACCGCGCGCTGGGCGGTGCCGTCCGCGCCCTCGACGCCGCAGGCGCGCATCAGGTCGTGCTTGACGTCGGCCAGCATCGGGAAGGGCAGGTCGCGGAGGTCCTTGTGGTCCTTGCGCCAGGCGTGGTGCACGAACTCGGAGTCGCCGGAGACGCCGAGGATCTGGGCGTCGCGGTCCGCGAACTCCTCGTTCAGCTTGCCGAAGGCGGCGATCTCGGTCGGGCAGACGAAGGTGAAGTCCATCGGCCAGAAGAAGACGATCTTCCACTTGCCCTCGTAGGACTTGTGGTTGATCTCGGCGAAGGCGTTCGCGGCGTCCAGGTCGACGCAGGCGTTGAGTTCGAACTCGGGGAACTTGTCACCGATCGTGAGCACGTTCGCTTCTCCTGAAGTGAGAGGGGTTTGTCCGGATTGCGGAACGGCTTCCACGATTCCACATCGTGGACTGATCAGGGAAATAGCTACACTCGATGTGTCTGATCGGAGAGAGTTATCAATACCCCCACGCCACCCTCCCGGCCCAGGCCCCGCAAGGGTGCCGCGCGCAAACCCGAAGCCGTTGTGGGAAGCGCCACACCACGGAGCCTCCGTACGCCAACGGTCGCGCAGCTCAAGGCCTTCGTCGCGGTGGCCGAGCACCGGCACTTCCGGGAGGCGGCGGCCGCCACCGGGACCAGCCAGCCGGCCCTGTCCGGGGCGGTCGCGGCGCTGGAGGAGTCGCTGGGCGCGCAGCTGGTCGAGCGTACGACACGCAAGGTGATCGTCACTCCATTGGGGGAGCGCGTGCTCGAACACTCGCGCCGGGTGCTCGCCTCGTTGCAGTCGCTGACCGAGGAGGTCGAGGCCGCCCGCCGCCCGTTCACCGGCCCGTTGCACCTCGGCGTCATCCCGACCGTCGCCCCCTATCTGCTGCCCACCGTGCTGCGACTGGTCCGTGGCCGCTATCCGGAGCTGGAGCTGCACGTCCACGAGGAGCGCACGCCCTCGCTGCTGGAGGGGCTGGCCGCCGGCCGGCTGGACGTCCTGCTGCTCGCGCTCCCGGCCGGCGGGGCCTCGCCCACCCGGGACATCCCGCTGTTCGACGAGGACTTCGTGCTGGTCACCCCGCCCGGCCACGCGCTCGCCGGGCGGATCGACGTGTCGCGTGACGTGCTGCTCGACCTGGAGGTGCTGCTGCTGGAGGAGGGCCACTGCCTGCGCGACCAGGCCCTGGACATCTGCCGCGAGGTCGGCGCCGACCCCGGCGGTTCCACCACCCGGGCGGCCGGGCTCTCCACCCTGGTCCAACTGGTGGCCGGCGGCCTCGGCGTCACCCTGCTGCCGGCCACCGCGCTGGACGTCGAGGCGGGCCGCACCGACCGGCTGGCCGCCGTCCGCTTCGCCGCCCCGCCGCCGGGGCGCCGGATCGGGCTCGCCACCCGGCCGGGCTCGGCCCGCAGTGCCGAGTACGACCGCTTCGCGGCCTCGCTGCGCGAGGTGCTGGCGGAGCTGCCGGTCCGGATCGTCGAGTAGCCCGGCCGGGCGCCGGGGCGGTCCCGTACCCGGCCGGTCGGCCGGTCGGCGGGCGCTGGCCGGCGGTCGGCCGGACAGCGCGGACGGCGTTCGCGGAGTTCGCGGCCCCGGGTCAGCCGATCGGCGCCGCCGAGCCCAGGCAGAGCCCGATCGTGGTGGCGACCAGCAGGTCCAGGGCCCGCAGCGCCTCGGCGTCCGGCTGTTCGCCGGTGCGGCGCAGCACCAGGTAGCGGCCGGTCAGCCCCTCGAAGCCGGTCAGGAAGTGCGTGGCGATGTCGCGCGCGGGCAGTGCCAGCTCCAGCCCGTGGGCGTCGGCGAGCGCTTCGAGCATCTGTGCGGCGGTGCTCTCGATCTCGTGCTGCAGCGCGCGCATGATCTCCTGCAGATCGGGGTCGCGCAGCGCCAGTGCCGCGAACTCGTCGAGCAGGACGCAGCGCCCTTCCTCGCCGGTGGCGCCGGCCCAGAGTGCGTGCACCATGGCCCGGATCTGCTCGCCGAAGGGCCCGTCGCCCGGTGCGGCGTCGCGCACCTGGCCGACGAAGTCGTCCGTCAGCTGCTCGACCACGGCGCGGTAGAGGTCCTTCTTGGTGCCGAAGGTGTAGTGCACCGTCGCCTGTGCCACGCCGAGCTCGGCCGCGATCGCCCGGGTGCTGCCGGCGGCGACGCCCTCGCGGGTCATCAGGTCGATGGCGGCCCGGACCAGTTGCGGGCGTCTTTCGGAGGCGGGGACGTGTGCCATTGGGCCAGGGTAGCGCCACGGTCAAGTAACTCGGTCGGACGAATCTGTCGGTGGATTATGTCGCCCAACTTTGTCAGGTGACAAAGTTGGCCGTACGGTGGGGTCCGACCTGTTCGGGCACCTGCCCGCCGACCGACGTGATCGAGGGTTCACTCATGGCCACGTACCTGTACCGTCTGGGCCGCTTCTGCTTCCGTCGAAGGCGCGCCGTCCTCGCCGTCTGGATCGCCGTACTGATCGCGGTCGGTGGCGCCGCCGGTGCCTTCGCGGGCAAGACCAGCGACGAGTTCAAGGTGCCCGGCACCGAGGCGCAGACCACCCTCGACCGGATCAAGGGCACCTTCCCGGAGCAGGGCTACGGCTCGGCACAGGTGGTCTTCACCGCCCCGGAGTCCGGCGGCATCACCACCGCGGAGGCGGCCGGGGCCGTCACGGGGGCGGTCGGCCGGATCGCCGCCGTCCCCGGTGTCGCGGCCGTGCCCGACCCGTACGCCACCGGTGCGATCTCCCCGGACGGCAGGGTCGCGCTGGCCCTGGTCTCCTTCGACCGCCCGCTCGCGGACGTCACCGATCAGCAGCGCGACGCGGTGCGGGCGGCCGCCGGTCCGGTCGGCGCCACCGGGTTGACGGTCGCCTTCGGGGGCGACGCGTACAACCGGATGGCACAGGTCGACGGCGGTGAGGCGGTCGGCCTGATGGTGGCCGGGGCGGTCCTGGTGATCACCCTGGGCTCGCTGGTCGCCGCCGGGCTGCCGCTGCTGACCGCCCTGCTCGGCGTCGGTGTGGCGATGGCCGCCCTGCTGGCCCTCTCCGGCTCGTTCGAGATCATCACCACCGCGCCGGTGCTGGCCCTGATGGTCGGCCTCGCGGTCGGCATCGACTACGCCCTGTTCATCCTCTCCCGGCACCGCCGGCACCTCGCCGAGGGCCTGGAGCCGGCGGAGGCGGCCGCCCGGGCCAACGCCACGGCCGGCAGCGCGGTGGTCTTCGCCGGTCTGACCGTGGTGGTCGCGCTCGCCGGGCTCGCCGTCGCGGGCGTGCCGTTCCTGACCGTGATGGGTCTGTCCGCCTCCGGCGCCGTGGTGGTGGCGGTGCTCGTCGCGATCACCCTGCTGCCCGCGCTGCTCGGCTTCGCCGGCCGCGCCATCGACCGGCTGCCGGTCTGGCGGCGGGCGCTGAAGGCCCCGGACCGGACGACCCTGGGCGAGCGCTGGGCGACGTTCGTGGTGCGCCGCCCGCTGGCCGTGCTGTTCGCCGGGCTCGCCGCGCTGGCCGCGCTCGCGGTACCGGCCGCGAGCCTCAGCCTCGGCCTGCCGTCCGGCGGCTCGCAGGCCGCCGGCACCGACGCCCGCACCGCGTACGACCGGATCGGTGAGAGCTTCGGCCCCGGTTTCAACGCGCCGCTGGTGGTCGTCGTCGACGCCGGAGGCACGCCGCAGCCGGAGCGGGCCGTGCAGGGCGTGGCCGAGCGGCTGGGCACCCTGGACGGGGTGCGGACGCTGCTGCCGCCGACCCTCGACGGGCCGAGCGGCACGGCTCTGCTGACCGTCATCCCGACCACCGGCCCGGACCACGCCGACACCAGGAAGCTGGTCGAGGAGATCCGCGACCAGCGCGCGGGGCTGCGGGCCTCGACCGGCGCGCGGATCGACGTCACCGGCACCACGGCCGCCAACATCGACGTCTCCGCCAAGCTCGGCGACGCGCTGCCGCCCTTCGTGGCGGTGATCGGCGGCATCGCACTGGTGCTGCTGGGCCTGGCCTTCCGCTCGATCCTGGTGCCGCTCAAGGCGGTGGCCGGCTTCCTGCTCAGCATCACGGCCTCGCTCGGCGCGGTGGTCGCCGTCTACCAGTGGGGCTGGCTGGACGGGCTGATCGACGTGCCCAGGGTGGGCCCGGTGGTGAGCTTCGTGCCGATCCTGCTGATCGCGGTGCTGTTCGGGCTGGCGATGGACTACGAGCTGTTCCTGGTCTCCGGGATGAAGGAGCACCACGTGCACGGCATGGCGCCGCGGGACGCGGTGGTCGCCGGGGTGAAGAACGGTGCCCGGGTGGTCACGGCGGCCGCACTGATCATGGTCGCGGTCTTCGGCAGCTTCGTCTTCGGCCACGACCCGATCGTCCAGCCGATCGGCTTCGCGTTGGCGGTGGGTGTGCTGGTCGACGCCTTCGTGGTGCGGATGGCGTTGGTGCCGGCCGCGATGGCGCTGTTCGGCAAGGCGGCCTGGTGGTTCCCGAAGCGCCTGGAGAAGGTGGTGCCCCGGGTCGACATGGAGGGCGAGCAGCTGATGGCCCGGCTGGACGCGGAGCGGTCCGAGCGCGAGGGCGCGGACGGAGGCCGGGCGCGGACCCCGGCGGTGGGCGGCGCCGAGCCGGCGAAGGAGCCGGAGCGGGTCTGATCAGGCCTGCCGAGCGGGTGCCCGGCCCTCGGCCGGGCGCCCCTCGGGTCCGCGGTCCGGGGTCCGGGGTCCGGGGAGCCCTACGGCAGCCGCTGCTCGAACCAGACCACCTTGCCGGTGCCGAGCCGGGTGGCACCCCAGCGCTCGGCGCACCTGGCCACTATCTGCAGCCCGCGCCCGCGTTCGTCCTCCGGCCCGGTGCGCCGCGGGCGGGGCAGCAGCGGGCTGTCGTCGCCGACCTCGCAGCGCAGCCGTGAGGTGCGGACCAGGCTCAGGGTGACCGGCCGGGTGGCGTGCTGGACGGCGTTGGTGACCAGCTCGCTGACCATCAACTCGGTTGCCTCGCTGAGCTCTTCGAGCCCCCAGCGGCGCAGCGTGTGGGCGGCCAGCCGGCGGGCCCGGCCGGGCGTCTCGTTGCGCGGCTGGAGGTACCAGTGCGCGACGTCCCCGGCCGGGATGCCGTCGAAGCAGGCGGCCAGCAGGGCGATGTCGTCGCCGCGGTCGCCCGGCGGCAGGATCCGCAGCGCCTCCTGGCAGAGCTGCTCGGGGGTGTGCCGCTGGGTGGCGGCCAGCCGGGCGCGGAGCAGCTCCAGGCCGTCGCTGAGCGGGCGGTTGCGGGTCTCCACCAGGCCGTCGGTGAAGAGCAGCAGGGCGGAGCCGGGCGGGGCGGGCAGCTCCACGGAGTTGAAGTCGACCCCGCCGACGCCGATCGGTGCGCCCGAGTCCAGCTCCAGCAGCTCGGCCGTGCCGTCCGGCTGGACGAGTACCGGCGGAACGTGTCCCGCGTTGGCGAGCACCACCCGGTTGGCGATCGGGTCGTAGACCGCGTACACGCAGGTGGCCAGGTGCTGTTCGCGGCCGAGTCGCTGGGCCTGTTCGTCCAGGTGGTAGAGCACCTCGTGCGGGGGCAGGTCGAGGGCGGCCAGGGTCTGGGCGCTGGTGCGCAGTTGGCCCATGATGGCGGCCGAGGTCAGCGAGTGGCCCATCACGTCGCCGACGATCAGCGCCACCCGGTTGCCGGGCAGCGGCACGGCGTCGTACCAGTCCCCGCCGACCTGCGCGCCGCGCTCGCCGGGCAGGTAGCGCTGGGCGAGCCGGACACCGTGCGGCTGGGGCAGCCGCAGCGGCAGCATGCTGCGCTGCAGCTCGTTGGCTATCTCCCACTCGCGGGCGTACCGCAGGGCGGTGTCGACGGCGAGTCCGGCCTGGGTGGCGAGGTGGGCGGCGGTGGCGGTGTCGGTGGCGTCGAAGCTGGGGCGGCCGGTCTTCTCGGGCGGCCGGCGGATCAGCACCAGCAGGCCCAGGACGGCCTTGCGCCCGCGCAGCGGCAGGGCGAGCACCGAGGAGCCCGGAGCCAGTCGGGCCAGCCCGCGCGCGCCGTACAGCTCGCGCAGCAGCTCGGTGGTCCGGTCGTTGCCGGCCGCGGGCGTGGCGGCCCCGCCGAGGACGGCGGCCTCGGCGGGGCGGCGGCTGAGCAGGGTGTGCGCGAGCGCCCCGCCCCGGGTGACCGGGGTGGCGGGCCCGGTGTCGGCGGTCGAGCGCGAGCCGTACCGGGTGCCGTAGCGGGAGCCGCGGTGGTCGGAGCCGGTGGTCGGCCGACCGCGGCGGCCGAGCCGGGTGCCGAGGCTGTGGTGGATCCGCAGTTCGTCGGGGAAGCCGGGCTCGCGCTCGACGTTGGGCAGCGGGTCGCGCAGGTGCACGACGGCGGCGTCGGCGAGGGTCGGTACGAGGACCCGGCAGATGTTGCGCAGCGTCGCGGCCAGGTCGAGGGCGCTGTTGATCCGCCGGGTGGCGGAGTCGAGGTAGGCGAGCCGTTCGGCGACCTGTCCGGTGGCGGTCCGCCCGGCGGCGCCCGGCGCGACGGTGCTCTGCCCGACGGTCACCTGCGCGGTGCCGAGCCGCTCGACCGGGCTCGGCCGGGGGCCGGGCTGCTCGTCGCCGGGCGGCTCGTCGCCGGCCTGCGGGGCCGGCGGCGGGCGGCGCCGGCCCGGGAGGGCAGGCGCCTGTCCGGCCTCGGGTTTGAGCTGGTCGCGCACGGCTGCCTGTCCTGGGATCGGTGGGGAGTGGTGGCTCTTCTGGTCTGCTGGACGGTCTGTCGGAGGGGGTGGCGAACGGTCAGCCGACGCGTCGACAGCACAGGAACAGCTGCTCCTCCGGCGGCAGCGAGGTGTTGGCCGGCGCGTACGGGTGCCCCGACTGTTCCTCGACGGCGAACCCGGACTCCACCAGGACCCGTTCCAGATCCTCCCGCAGATACCCGCTGATCCGCAGCTCCCGCCCGAGGAACGGCAGCGGAACGTGATCCAGGTCCGCCTCGACCATACCGAGCGCCAGCAGCCCGCCGGGCCGCAGGAGTGCGCGCAGCCGTGTCAGCACGGTGGGGATCTCCTCCTGGGGGAGGAGGATGAGGGAGAAGAAGGCGGTGACGGCGGCGAACCCGCCGTGGCCCCGCGGCCCCAGGGCGGGGACGTTCCAGGCCCGGTCGGCGCGCTCGGTGGCCAGGTCGTACATGTCGATGCGGTGGAAGGCGGGGGCGAACGGCCCGCTGGGCGCCGCCTCGCGGGCCAGGCCGAGCATGACGTCCGAAAGGTCTGTACCGGTGACGCGCATGCCGGCGGCGGTCAGCTGCCGGACGGTCGGGTCGCCGGTGCCGCAGCCGACGTCCAGCACGGCGGCACCCGGTTCGAGCCGGGCGAGCAGTCGGCGGCCGCAGGCGAGCTGGCCGCCCTTGGCGGGGAAGGCCTCGCCGTAGCCGGCGCCGATGCTGTCGAAGGCGACGGCCTGCAGGGCCCGCTCGGCACGACGGCGCAGGACGTCGGGCCCGTCGTCGCCGTCCGCATCCTCGTCGAGGGGGAACGGGTCGGATATCTGTCCGGTCGTCACGATTGAGAGGCACCTTTCCACCCGGGCCTCCGGTCGACCGGACGAGGCCGGTCCGCCGTCCTCCCGGCGCCCGCGTTGCCCCGCCGGCCCGCTGCCGGTGGCGGTACGTCACGCTCCCCGCGTCACACTGACTGCACGCTGACACTTTGCACAGAGACACTCTGCACTGTGGGAGCGCCGCCGCGCTGCCGTTTCCGGTTTCCGGATGCCCCGCCGGACAAGTGCACTCGTGTGTGTACTGGCATCTGAGAATATGCGTGATCACTACGCCGTGGGGTCCCTTTCCGGCCAACTCGTGACGGTTGGGGTGCTGTGGCCCGGCTTGCGGAAGCACGAGGGTGCGGGGCGGGGTGGTGCGGTGGGTGGCCGCACGCCGCACGGCGCCTCGGAGCACGCCCGTGACCTGCGGTTCCGCCCGCCCGCGAGCTGACAAGCCGACGTTTATCGAACGTCAATCGGCCCGGTGCACAGTGGAGTCCAGCGCCGGGGAAGCGTTGAGGGTGCTCCCGCAGCCGGGGGGCTGCGGGAGCACCGAACGCACGGGGGAAGGCCTCCACGGGGGAAGCACGGGGGAGTGCGGGGCCTACGGCGCGGGGGGAGGGAAGGGCTCGGTGTGCTGCTGGGAGATGAGGTCCGCCACGGGGGAGGCCTCCGGCACACCGAGCCGCATGAAGATCGCGTGGGCTTCACGCAGACAGGCCAGCCCGCGCGCGGGCTGCGCGAGGCCGAGCAGCGCCTCGCCCAGCGCGGCGTTGGCCAGGCCCTGGCAGTAGGCGGAGTCCATCTCCTGCCCGATCGCCAGCGACTCCTCGGCCGCCTCGGCCGCGTCGGCGTGCTGGCCGGCGGCGAGCAGGCTCACCCCGAGGCGGGCCAGGGTGTACCCCTCGCGGAGGCGGTTCCGCTGGGACCGGTAGAGCCCGTGTGCCTCGTGGAGGTGCGCGACGGCGGTGCCGGGCGCGCCGCCGGAGGAGAGCACGACGCCCAGCTGGTACAGCGTGTCGGCCAGGCAGGGGCCGTTCTTCGAGGCCCGGGCGCTGGCCACGGCGTCGGTGGCGGAGCGGACGGCGGACCGCGCGTCCCCCACGTCGAGCTGCGCCCGGGCGATGTTGCCCAGCAGTCGGGCCTCCCCGATGGGGGCGCCCACCACCCGACTGATGGCGAGGGCCTGCTCGAAGAAGGGCAGTGCCTCGGCGGAGCGGTCGGCGACGCTGAGGATGATGCCCAGGGTGTTGGTGGCCATCGACCGCAGGATGGTCATGTCGTCGCTGTCCTGCAGGCTCAGGCTCTTCAGCAGCGAACGCTCGGCGCTCTGGAAGTCGTTGGTGACCGACTGCAGGGTGCCCCGGGCGAAGTGCACCCGGGCCAGTACCGCGGAGTCCTGGTACGACTCGGAGTTGCGGTCGGCGATCTCCAGCATCCGCCGCACCCGCGGCCCGTGGGTCGGGTCCTCGACCAGGCTGTCCAGGACGATCAGCAGGTCGACGCCGGGGCGCAGCAGTTCGCCGGGCCCGCGCACGGCCGCCTCGACCAGGCTGAGCAGCAGCGCGATCTCGCTGCGGAGCCACTCCCGGGCCGATTCGCCGTCCGACAGGTTCAGACCGGGGGAACTCAGGCCGTTGAGCGGCTCCGGCAGCTGGTCGTCCGGCTCGATCGCCTGGGCGGCGTTGCGAACGGTCGGCAGCATCAGGTCGAGCAGGCGGCGCACCGCGGCGTGCTGCTCCTCGATGTCGCCGATCCGCTCGTTCCTGCGCTGAGCGTAGAGCCGCAGGAGGTCGTGGTACCGGTAGCGGCCGGGAGCGAAGCACTCCAGCATGTTCGCCTCGACGAGCGCCTCGGCGAGGTCCTCGGCGGTGTTCTCGTCGACGCCCAGCAGGGCCGTCACGGACGTGAGCGGGAGGTCCGGGGAGTCGATCAGGGAGAGCAGCCGAAAGGCCCGCGCCTCGGGGGCGGAGAGCTGTGCATAACCCAGCCCGATGGTGGTCTCCACGGCCAGGTTGCCGAGTTGGAGTTCGTCCAGCCTGCGTCGTTGATCGGCTAACCGCCGAGCGAGGTCGGAGACGCTCCAGCGCGGCCGGCTGGCCAGCCGGGCGGCGGCGATCCGGACGGCGAGGGGCAGGAAGCCGCAGGCGGTGACGACGGCCATGGCCGCCTCGGGTTCGGCCGCCACGCGCTGCTCGCCGACGATGGCCGAGAAGAGCGTGAGCGCCTCCTGGGGCGTCAGCTCCTCGACATCGACCAGGTGGGCGCCGGGGATCCCGGCGAGCCGGGACCTGCTGGTGGCGAGCACCGAGCAGCCGGACACTCCGGGGATGAGCGGCTGGATCTGCTGGGCGTCCTGCGCGTTGTCCAGCAGGATCAGCATCCGCCGGCTGGCGAGCAGCGAGCGGTAGAGCGCCGCGCGCTGGTCCAGCGAGTCGGGGGTCTCGGTGACGCCGAGCGCGTGCAGGAAGTCACCGAGCACCACGGCCGGGTCGGCGGGCGAGGCGCCTGCGCCCCGGAGGTCGACGTACAGCTGCCCGTCCGGGAACTCGGCGCGCACCCGATGCGCCACGTGGACGGCGAGGGTGGTCTTCCCGACGCCGCCGATGCCCGCCAGCGAGGTGACGACCACGGCCTGGCCGGTGGCGTTCATCAGGACGGCGGAGAGGTCGGAGACCAGCTCGGTGCGACCGCTGAAGTCCGAGACGTCGGCGGGCAGCTGGGCCGGCGGGGTCACCGGCAGCGGCGCGTCCTCCCTGGTGGCGGCGCTGATCGAGGCGACGGCGGGGAGGGTGAGGGCCGGGTCGGCGGCGAGGATGCGGGAGTGCATGGCGGAGAGCCCGGCGCCTGGCTCGACGCCGAGTTCGTCGATCAGCAGTTTCCGGGTGTCCGTGTAGACGCCGAGCGCCTCCGCCTGGCGGCCGCACCGGTAGAGCGCGAGCATCAGCAGCTCGCGCAGCCGCTCGCGGAGCGGGTGCTCGGCGGTGAGCGAACTCAACTCGCCGACCATGTCGGCGTGCAGGCCGATGTCGAGGGCCACCGCACACCGCTCCTCGGAGACCGTGACGTGCCGTTCGGCCAGTCGCAGCCGCTGCGCCTCCGCGTACGGGCCCGGAACGCCGGTGAGCGCCCGGCCGCTCCAGAGGTCGAGCGCGTCCACCAGGAGACGGTGCGCCTCGTGCAGGTCCCCGGTCGCGCGGGCCGCGGTGGCCTCGGACGCCCGGCTCTCGAAGACCGTGACGTCCAGGGCTTCGGGCGGAATACGCAGCGCGTAGCCGTCACTGACCGATACGAGTAGTTCGGCGGGGCGGCGAATTTCGCGCTTCGGCTCGATGACGGCGCGAAGACGGGAGATATATGTCCGCAATGCGGCAATAGCCTGTGCCGGTGACCGATCACCCCACAGCCCGTCGACGAGATCCTGGGTGGTGACGGGCCGGCCGGCGTGCAGAAGCAGTGCGGTGAGGACGGCTTGTTGCTGCGGCGAGCCCAGGGGCACCGGCCCGCCGTCGAGCCAGGCCTGTACGGGACCGAGTACCTGGAAGCGCAGCGCCGGTGCGGGCGGCGTCTCCCGAAACTCCATGAAATCCCCCGATGGCCTGTGCTGTCGATTCCGTGAAGGGCGCTCGGCGGTCCGCCGTGTGGTGGCTTCAGCTTAGGCGGAGGGCCGACTCTGCCGGACGAACCGGCAAGCCGCACGATGTTTATCGGACATTTAATCAGTCCTACGATACTGACGACGTGCCCGCACCAAGCCGGTGGGGCGAGAAGACATTTGATGACCGAAAGGCGGCCGTTCATGGCCAACGACCAGCGCGACACCCCCGCGCCGACCACGGAGGCCGCTGCGGAGGCGGGCAAGGCCGTCGAGGGCGCGGTGGCCGCGTCCCCGGACCAGGCCGAGTACGCCGAGCCGACCACCGACCGGAAGGCGGACCTGGAGGACGACCTGTTCGGGGGCGAGGCCGACCGGATCGTCGAGCCGGCCGCGCCGAAGACCGGGCACGACGGGCCGTACGAGCCCCAGGGCGTCATCGCCAGCCGCCCGTAGCCGATTGGTGGCCGGTGCCCCGTACTCCACACTCCGTGGGGTGCGGGGCGCTCGTCGTTCTCCCCGGCGCTCCGGCCGCTCGCGCCGGGGCGGCTCGCGCCGGGGCCGGCGGGCGGCCCGTCAGGCGACCCGGCTCTCGTTGAGGCGCGAATCCCGGTTACGGGCCGCGAGCCGGGCGCGCAGTCGGGCCCGGTTCTCCAGCGCGGGGCGGTCGGGATCGGGGCCGGGGTCGGACCCCGGCTCCTCGGGGGACGGCTCCGGCGCCGGGCCGACGCGGTCGGGCGGGGCGGTCCATTCCCGGCCGCCGCCCGGGGGCCGCAGGTAGTGCTCTCCGCCGAGGGTGTCCATGTAGATGCCGGTGCGTCCGGTCCTGGTGTCGAGGACGAGCTCACCCACACGCGGCCGGTAGGCCGCGGCATTGCGCTTACGGGTGCTCACCGCAGTGCTCCTTGCTCTGCTGCGGACGCGGCGGTGGATGCGCCGGCCCGGGTCGCTGTCGGTGCCTGTGTTCTGCTCGGCGACTACCCGGCATCTCTAGAGAAGCTAATATCTCTAGAGATGTCAACGGCCTGACCGGTCATATCGGCTTACCGGCGGCCGCGGGTGCGCCTACGATTCTGGCGAGGACGAGGGAGCAGGCGATGGTCGGCAGCAGCGGCGGGAAACAGCCCAAGTACCAGCGGATCGCCGACACGCTCAAGGCGGCCATCGACACGGGCGAGTACCGCGCAGGCGACCGGTTGCCCGGCGAGAACGACCTCATGGACGCCTACGGCGTGGCCCGGATGACCGCCCGCCAGGCGCTCGGCGTCCTGCAGAGCGAGGGCATCGCCGAGGCGCGCAAGGGCGCGGGCGTCTTCGTCCGGGACTTCCGGCCGCTGCGGCGGCGCGGGATCCAGCGGCTCGCCCAGGGTCAGTGGGGGTCGGGGCGGTCGATATGGTCGGCGGACATCGACAACCGGACGCTGGTCGTGGACCAGGTGTCGGTCACCGAGCAGGGGGCGCCCGAGCACGTGGCACGGGTGCTCGGGGTCGACCCGGGGGCACCGATGTGCGTGCGGCACAGACGGTTCGTGCTGGACGGCAAGCCGGTGCTGCTGTCCACGTCCTACCTGCCGGCCGGCCTGGTCGCCGGGACGGCGATCACCCGTGAGGACACCGGGCCGGGCGGCACCTACGCGCGCCTCGCCGAGATCGGCGCCAAGCCGGTGCACTTCCGGGAGGAGGTCCGGTCGCGGATGCCCAGCGCGGACGAGGGCGCCCGGCTGGAGCTGTCGGCGGGCACCCCGGTCATCCTGATCTGCCGCACCGCCTTCGCCGACGAGGGGCAGGTCGTCGAGCTCAACGAGATGACGCTCGACGCGGCGTCCTACGTGCTGGAGTACGACTTCGACGCCTGAGCGCCTGAGCGCCCGCCGGGGTGCCCGAGGCGCACCGCCCCGGTCGCGGAGTTCGCGGCCGGTGCGGTGCGTGGCGGTGCGGTGCGGTGTGTGGCGGAGCCGGTGCGGACTACTCCTTGGAGCGCACCCGCAGGCTGGTGATCAGCGGGCCCTCGGTGGTCTCGCGGAAGAAGTCGTTGCCCTTGTCGTCCACCACGATGAAGGCCGGGAAGTCCTCGACCTCGATGCGCCAGACGGCCTCCATGCCCAGCTCGGCGTACTCCAGCACCTCGACCTTCTTGATGCAGTCCTGGGCCAGGCGGGCGGCCGGGCCGCCGATGGAGCCGAGGTAGAAGCCGCCGTGCGCGGCGCACGCGTCGGTGACCTGCTTGCTGCGGTTGCCCTTGGCGAGCATGACCATCGAGCCGCCGGCCGCCTGGAACTGGTCGACGTAGGAGTCCATCCGGCCGGCCGTGGTGGGGCCGAAGGAGCCGGAGGCGAAGCCCTCGGGGGTCTTGGCCGGGCCGGCGTAGTAGACCGGGTGGTCCTGGAGGTACTTGGGCATGCCCTCGCCGGCGTCCAGGCGCTCCTTGATCTTGGCGTGCGCGATGTCGCGCGCGACCACCAGCGTGCCGGTGAGCGAAAGCCGGGTCTTGACCGGGTACTTGGACAGCTCGCTGCGGATCGCGGACATCGGCTGGTCGAGGTCGATGCGCACCACATCGTCGTCGAGGTGATCGTCGGTGGTGTCCGGCAGGTACTTCGCCGGGTCGGTCTCCAGCTGCTCCAGGAAGACGCCCTCGGCGGTGATCTTGCCCAGCGCCTGGCGGTCGGCCGAGCAGGAGACGGCCATCGCGACCGGCAGCGAGGCGCCGTGGCGCGGCAGGCGGACGACGCGCACGTCGTGGCAGAAGTACTTGCCGCCGAACTGCGCGCCGATGCCGATCTTCTGGGTGAGCTCGGTGACCTTGGCCTCCAGGTCCAGGTCGCGGAACCCGTGGCCGGTACGGGCGTTGCCCTCGGTCGGCAGGTTGTCCAGGTAGTGCGCGGAGGCGTACTTGGCGGTCTTCAGCGCGAACTCGGCGCTGGTGCCGCCGATCACGATGGCCAGGTGGTACGGCGGGCAGGCGGCGGTGCCGAGCGAGCGGATCTTCTGCTCCAGGAACGAGAGCATGCTGGCCTCGTTCAGGATCGCCTTGGTCTCCTGGTACAGGTACGACTTGTTGGCCGAGCCGCCGCCCTTGGCCATGAAGAGGAACTTGTAGGCGTCGCCGTCGGTCGCGTACAGCTCGATCTGGGCCGGCAGGTTGTTGCCGGTGTTCTTCTCGTCCCACATGGTCACCGGGGCCATCTGGGAGTAGCGCAGGTTGAGCTTGGTGTACGCGTCGTAGACGCCCCGCGCGATCGCGCTCTCGTCGCCGCCCCGGGTCAGCACCGACTGGCCGCGCTTGCCCATGACGATCGCGGTACCGGTGTCCTGGCACATCGGCAGGATGCCGCCGGCCGAGATGTTGACGTTCTTCAGCAGGTCCAGCGCGACGAAGCGGTCGTTGGGGCTGGCCTCCGGGTCGTCCAGGATGCGTCGCAGCTGGGCGAGGTGGGCGGGGCGCAGGTAGTGCGAGATGTCGTGCATCGCCTCGGCGGTGAGCAGCCGCAGGGCCTCGGGCTCGACCTGGAGGAAGGTGCGACCGCCGGCCTCGAAGGTGGAGACACCCTCGGAGGTCAGCTTGCGGTACGGGGTCGGGTCAGCGCCCAGGGGGAGCAGGTCGCTGTACTCGAAATCCGGCGTGGGAGCCATGGGGGCGGTCCTTAGTGTTCCAGTGATCCGGCTGCGTCGGCGAAGCACCCTCAAGGGTAGGTCCCGCCGAAACGTCGCACGCGGACAGGTCAGCCTGCGTGACCGGGGTCACTCGGACACGCGTACGGGGCTTGCCCGGTTGACTAGGCTTGGCCCGTGGACAACTCGCCGTCGCAGGACGACCAGGGGCAGTCGCCCGTACCCATGACCAAGCCGGGGGCCGAGGCTCCCGTCCGGACCGACCGGGCCCCGGTCGCGGAGGCCGAGATGCGGGCCTCGGACGCCGACCGCGAGCGGGTCGCGGAGCTGCTGCGCGACGCCTACGCCGAGGGCCGGCTGAACGTGGACGAGCACGCCGAGCGGATCGAGGCCGCGTACGGGGCCAAGACGCTCGGCGACCTCGTACCGCTCACCCGCGACCTCCCCGCGCACCGGTCGATCTCCTTCGAGAAGGCCCCGCTGGGCGCCCAGGACCACCACCGGCCGTCCGGCCCGGTGCGGCTGCCGGCCCGTCAGGAGGCGCCGACCATGGTGGCGATCTTCGGCGGGGCGTCCCGTCGGGGCCGCTGGCGGGTCGGCTCGCACCTGCGGGCGGTCGCGGCGTTCGGCGGGGTCGAGATCGACCTGACCGACGCCGTCTTCGAGTCACCCGAGGTGGAGATCGAGGTGATCGCCATGTTCGGCGGCGTCGAGATCAAGGTGCCGGAGAACGTCAGCCTGCACGGCAGCGGGGTCGGCATCTTCGGCGGCTTCGACGTCAAGGAGCAGACCGCCGCCGACCCGTACGCGCCGGTCGTCCGGGTCAAGGGAGTCGCGGTGTTCGGGGGCTGCGAGGCCAAGCCGCGCAAGGGCAAGAAGCTCAAGGAATGGGTGCGCAAGCAGCTCGGCGCCGACTAGGGCCGCCGGGGACGAGTGCCCGGGTGGGGGTAACTCCCGCCCGGGCACTCGGCGTTGCGGCGAGTGCAGGCTGTAGTCGATTGCGTGCAGTGTGCATGAATCGCGGCGCGGCGGGGTAGTTCCTCTCGCACATCGCTTCTTGCACGGCTGCGCACCGGAGGCGGCCTGAGGCCGGCTCGGGGGGTGAAGAGCGGGGGCTCGCAGCCGGGAAGGGGAGCGAGCTTCCCCGTGTCCGAGAGCCTCGTCAGGAGTACGGCCGTGCTGCATCCGATCGAGTCCCGCACCACTTCGCCCGTCGCCGCCGCCCAGGTGCTGGAGCGCCCGCCGGCCGCCCAGTCGCAGGGCGACGACAACCCCTGGCACACCGGCGCGGCCTGCCGGCGGGACGAGGTGGGGCTGTTCTTCGCCCCCTCCAAGGAGCCGACGGCGGCCCGGCTCTCGCGCGAGGAACAGGCGAAGCAGGTCTGTGCGCGCTGCCCGGTGCTGCTGGAGTGCCGGGAGCACGCGCTGGCGCAGCCGGAGCCGTACGGGGTGTGGGGCGGGCTGACGGCTGCCGAGCGCCGGGTGGTGCTGGCCCGCCGGCGGCGCCGGGAGACGGATCTCCACGAGGCCGCCCGGATTCCGGCGGCCCGCAGCCGGATCGCCGGCTGAGCAGGGCCTGAGCAGCGCCTGAGCGGGGCCTGAGAAGGGCCTGAGAAGGGCCTGAGCAGGGCCCGGGCGCGGGCCGAGCGGGGCCCGTCGGCGGCCCCGCGACGCACGGCGGGCGAACGGCTCGCCATCCGCGAACGCCCCGCGGTACGCGAACGCCCCGCGGCTTCGGCGAAGGGGGATTTCGCCGAAGCCGCGGGGCGGTGGAACGCGACGGCCGGGTCGGCTCAGTTGGCCCGGTCGAAGTCGATCGCGCTGTACGCCCGCAGCTTGGACAGCTTGTGGGTGGAGTGGATCTCCCGGATCGTGCCGCTCTTGGAGCGCATCACCAGCGAGCTGGTGGTGGCGGTCTCCTGACGGTAGTGCACACCGCGCAGCAGCTCGCCGTCGGTGATCCCGGTGGCGACGAAGAACACGTTCTCGCCGCTGACCAGGTCGTCGGTGGTGAGCACCCGGTCCAGGTCGTGGCCCGCGTCGAGGGCCTTCTGGCGCTCGGCCTCGTCCTTGGGCCACAGCCGGCCCTGGATCACGCCGCCCATGCACTTCATGGCGCAGGCCGCGATGATGCCCTCGGGGGTGCCGCCGATGCCCATCAGCAGGTCGACGCCGGTGCCCTCGCGGGCCGCCATGATGGCGCCGGCCACGTCGCCGTCGGAGATGAACTTGATCCGGGCGCCGGCCTCGCGGATCTCCTGGACCAGGCCCTCGTGCCGCGGCCGGTCGAGGATGACCACGGTGACGTCCTCGACGGCGCTGCCCTTGGCCTTGGCGACCCGGCGGATGTTGACGGCCGCCGGGGCGGTGATGTCGACGAACTCGGCGGCCTCCGGGCCGGCCACGAGCTTGTCCATGTAGAACACGGCGCTCGGGTCGAACATGGTGCCCCGGTCGGCCACCGCCAGCACGGCCACGGCGTTGTTCATGCCCTTGGCGGTGAGGGTGGTCCCGTCGACCGGGTCCACCGCGACGTCGCACTCGGCGCCGGTGCCGTCGCCGACCCGCTCGCCGTTGTAGAGCATCGGCGCTTCGTCCTTCTCGCCCTCGCCGATGACGACGACACCGTTCATGGAGACGGTGGAGACGAGGGTGCGCATGGCCTTGACCGCGGCGCCGTCGGCGCCGTTCTTGTCGCCACGGCCGACCCAGCGGCCGGCCGCCATCGCGGCGGCCTCGGTGACCCGGACGAGTTCGAGCGCGAGGTTCCGGTCCGGAGCCTCGGGCGCGACCTCAAGGGCGCTGGGGAGATTGTGCGGGTACTGCGTGGTCATCGTCGTTACCTCTCTGTACGCGACGGCCAGTAAGCGCCCGACTACTGCCAGGTCGAACGCCGTGGTGAGGGTCCTGCGATCGTATCTGCCCACGAGATGACTGTCTGTGGCGCGGGTCGCCACCCCCGGTCGGAATCGGCCTGTTCGCCCCGGATCACCCGGACGTGGGCACCCCGGGTACCGGTGCCGCGTGGCGGATGAGTCACCATGTGGGGGTGGCTGGAGAGAGCAAGGGCATGAGGAGCCGGCAGTCGGTACGGGACATGGTCCTGTCGATGCTGGCCGTCGGTTTGGTGGTCTGGGTCGGGTACCTGTTCCTGCCGCACGACGCCGGCGGCGACGGCGTGCGCACGGTCGAGTACAAGGTGGCCGCGGCCTCGGCGAAGCGCGCCGCACCGTACCCGCTGCTCGCCCCGGAGGGCCTCTCCGACAAGTGGCGGGCCACCTCGGTCAAGTACGACCCGGCGGCGCTGGGCGGCGGCCGGGGCAACACCTGGCACCTGGGCTTCGTGACCCCCGCCGGCCAGTACGCGGCGGTCGAGCAGAGCGACGTCGCCCGTGACGCGCTGGTCCGCTCGCTGGTGGCCGACGGCAAGCCGGACGGCAGCTCCGACGTGGCCGGGCAGGCCTGGGAGCGGGTCCAGGGAGACAAGTCCCGCGCGCTCGTCCTCCAGGGCGACCGCGGCACCACGGTGCTCACCGGCACCGCCTCGTACGAGGAGCTGGCCGAGCTGGCGCAGGCGCTCAAGTAGCGCGCGCCGCGGCGGCGGAACATGCGGAAGGGCCCGCACCGGTCGAACGGTGCGGGCCCTTCCTGCGTGCCGCGGTCAGACGGTGGTGACGACCTCGTCGTAGGCCAGGCGCGGCGAACGCGGGAACCAGGCGTCCTCGCCCGGCTTGCCGATGTTGACCACGGCCAGCACCGAGTGCTCGCCGTCGGCGAAGAACTCCTTGTTGATGCCCTCGGCGTTGAAGCCGGTCATCGGGCCGGCGGCCAGGCCGGCGGCGCGAACGCCGATGATGAAGTAGCCGGCCTGGAGGGCGCCGTTCAGCACCGCGGAGGCCTCGCGGACCGGACGCTCGGTGAAGAAGAGGTCCTTGGCCTGCGGGAAGTGCGGCAGCTGGGTCGGCAGCTCCTCGTGGAACTCGTTGTCCACGGCCAGGATGGCGACCAGCGGGGCGGCGGCGGTCTTCGCCTTGTTGCCGTCCGCCAGGTGCTGGACCAGGCGCTCGCGACCCTCGGCGGAGCGGACCAGGACCACGCGCAGCGGCTGCTGGTTGAAGGCGGTCGGACCGAACTTGACCAGCTCGTAGATGGCCTGGATCTGCTCCTCGGAGACCGGCTCGTCGGTGAAGGTGTTCGCAGTGCGGGCGTCGCGGAACAGCAGGTCCTGAGCGGCGGCGTCGAGTACCAGGGCGTCGGTGGTCATGCTTGTCTGCACCTCATGCGGGACGGGGTTCGTCTGGTCGACCGGCGGCGCCGATCACTTGATCCCAACATAAGTGAACTTTCAACTGTTCCCCGGGTTGCTGTGACGCGTATCACTCCTGAGTGGCCCCGCCCTCCTCGGCGGCCAGCGCGGCGTCCAGTCGGGCCCGGGCGCCGTCCAGCCAGCGCTGGCAGACCTTCGCCAGCTGCTCGCCGCGCTCCCAGAGCGCCAGCGACTCCTCCAGCGACGTGCCGCCGTTCTCCAGCTGCCGGACGACCTCCAGCAGCGCGTCCCGGGCGTGCTCGTACCCCAGCGCGTCGTCCGGCGTCCGCGGCGCCGCCTCCACCTGCTCCTGCTCAGCCATGGGAGCCAGCGTAGGGGCTGACGCCGACAGACCGGCCGCAGCCGGGCGAAGACGTCCCGCTCTCCCGCCGACGCTCCTACGCCCGGGGGTCGGCCGTCACGTCGAAGCCGCCGCCCGCGACCCGGGCGTGCAGCGGGTCGCCGGCCGCCACCTGCGCCGGATCGGTCACCACCGTGCCGTCCGCGCGCTGCAGCACCGCGTAGCCCCGCTCCAGGGTGGCGGCGGGGGAGAGCGCGACCACCCGGGCCAGGGTGTGTCCGAGGTCGCTCTGCGCGTGGTCCAACCGGTGCCCGAGGGTGCGCCGGGCCCGCTCCAGCAGGGCCCCCACCTCCTGGCCGCGGCCGTCCAGCATCCGGTGCGGCACGGCCAGCGCCGGGCGGCTGCGGACCCCGTCCAGCCCGTGCTGCTCCCGGTCGACCCGGCCGAGCACCTGCCGCCGGGCCCGGTCGCGCAGGGTCAGGACCTTCGTCAGCTCCTCGCCGACGTCCGGCACCACCCGTTTGGCGGCATCGGTCGGGGTGGAGGCACGCAGGTCGGCGACGAAGTCCAGCAACGGCTGGTCCGGCTCGTGCCCGATCGCGCTGACCACCGGCGTCCGGGCGGCCGCGACCAGCCGCACCAGCGCCTCGTCCGAGAACGGCAGCAGGTCCTCCACGCTGCCGCCGCCCCGGGCCACGATGATCACGTCCACCTCGGGGTGCTCGTCCAGCTCGCGCACCGCCGCGCCGACCCGCTCCACCGCGCTGACACCCTGCACCGGTACGTTGCGCACCTCGAAGCGGACGGCCGGCCAGCGCCGCCGGGCGTTCTCCAGGACATCCCGCTCGGCCGCCGAACCGCGCCCGGTGACCAGACCGATGCACTGCGGCAGGAACGGCAGCGGCCGCTTCCGTTCGGCCGCGAACAGGCCCTCCCCGGCGAGGCGCCGCTTGAGCTGCTCCAGCCGGGCCAGCAGCTCGCCGAGCCCCACCAGCCGGATCTCGGCCGCCCGCAGCGAGAGCTGGCCGCGGGCCGCGTACCACTCCGGCTTGGCGTGCACGACGACCCGCGAGCCCTCCTGCACCGCGTCGGCGACCTCGTCGAAGACCGAGCGGAAGCACGTCACCGTCAGCGACACGTCGGCCTGCGGGTCACGCAGGGTCAGGAAGACCACGCCCGCGCCCGGCCGCCGGCTGAGCTGGGTGATCTGGCCCTCCACCCAGACCGCGCCCAGCCGGTCGATCCAGCCGCCGATCAGCGCGGAGACCTTGCCGACCGGGAGCGGCGCTTCGGGGGAGCTGGTGTTGGCCATGCGTACGAGGCTAGCGGCGGATGCCGACAGGGACCGGCGGCCGGCAGCGGGCTAGCGGCGGACGCCGGTGGCGGAGGCCCCCTGGACGAGCAGCACGACGAGGCCGACCCCCAGCCAGACGGCCCCCGTGAGCTGCGCGGTGCGCGAGGCCTCGTAGACCACCGCGCCGATCACCGCGATGCCCAGCAGCGGCACCACCAGGTGCCGCAGCCAGTCCCGCGAGCCGTGCTTCACCACGTACCAGCCGATCACCGAGGCGTGCAGCAGCGCGAAGGCCGTCAGCGCGCCGATGTTCACCACCGAGGTCAGCTGGTCCAGCCCGTCGTCCCGGTTCGCCGCCCAGACGGCCGCGCCCATCGTGATCACCGCCGCGACCAGCAGCGCCCGGCGCGGCACCGCCGAGTCCGCGTCCACCGCGGCCAGGAAGCGCGGCAGCCGCCCCTCCCGGCCCATCGCGAAGACCAGCCGGCCGGCCGCCGCCTGCCCGGCCAGCGCCGCGAAGGCCGCCCCGATCGCCTTGCTCGCCGCCACCAGCACGTGCAGCCAGTGCCCGACGCCGCTCTCCACCGTGTCGTAGAAGGCCGAGCCCTGTGCGGCCGGATCCGCCGCCAGCTGCTGCGGGGTCAGCGGCTCCAGCAGCGCCGCCAGGTACGTCTGCGCCACGAAGAGCACCCCGGCCAGCACCAGGCACCGGAGCACCGCCCGGGCCACCGCCGCGGAGGCGCCGACCGCCTCCTCCACGAAGGTGGCGATCGCGTCGAAGCCCAGGTACGACAGGACGGCCACCGAGACCGCCGAGATCACCGCCGTCGGCGAGAAGCCGCCGACCGCCGTGAACGGCGTGTCCCAGCCGCGCTGCGCCCCGTCGCGCGCCAGCACCACCACGGCCGCCACCACGAACACCGCCAGCACCGCGATCTCCAGCGCCAGCACCCCGAGGCCGACCACCGCCGCCGTCCGCACCCCCGCCAGGTTGAGCGCGGTGGTGACCAGCACCGCCAGGGCCGTCCACAGCCAGCGCGACACGTCCGGCACCAGCGAGTTCAGGGCGATGCCCGAGAACAGGTACGCCACGGCCGGGATCAGCAGGTAGTCCAGCATCGCCATCCAGCCGGCGACGAACCCGGGCCCCTCGCCCAGACCGGCCCGCGCGTAGGCGAACACCGAGCCGGTCTGCGGCACCGCCCGCACCATCTGGGCGTACGAGAAGGCGGTGAATCCCATCGCGACCGTCGCCGCCAGGTAGACCGACGCCACCGCCCCGTGGCTCTTGGCATCCAGCACGCCGAACACGCCGACCGGCGCCATCGGGGCGATGAACAGCAGCCCGTACACCATCAGGTCGCGGACACTCAGGCTGCGCCGCAGACCTCCGGCGTCGACTCGCTCACTCATAACTTCCACATTTGAGCACCGGTGACCGGACACGGCCCGAAAGCGCCTTCCGTCGGCGCGGCCCGCCGCCGCCCTTACGATGGAGCCATGTCCAACACCGCGCAGCGCCGTGTCCTGCTCGCCGCCCCCCGGGGCTACTGCGCGGGCGTCGACCGCGCCGTGATCGCCGTGGAGAAGGCCCTGGAGCAGTACGGGGCGCCGATCTACGTCCGCAAGCAGATCGTCCACAACAAGTACGTGGTGCAGACCCTGGAGAAGCAGGGCGCGATCTTCGTCGACGAGACCGAGGAGGTGCCCGAGGGTTCGATCGTGGTGTTCTCCGCGCACGGCGTCGCGCCGTCCGTCCACGACGAGGCCGAGGCCGGCCGGCTCGCCACCATCGACGCCACCTGCCCGCTGGTCACCAAGGTGCACAAGGAGGCCGTCCGGTTCGCCGACGAGGGCTTCGACATCCTGCTGGTGGGCCACGAGGGCCACGAGGAGGTCGTCGGCACCATGGGCGAGGCCCCGGACCGGATCCACCTGGTGGACGGTGCCGAGGACGTCGCGCGCGTCGAGGTCCGCGACGAGTCCAAGGTCGTCTGGCTCTCCCAGACCACGCTCTCGGTGGACGAGACCATGGCCACCGTGGGCGAGCTGAAGAAGCGCTTCCCGCTGCTGGTCAGCCCGCCCAGCGACGACATCTGCTACGCCACCCAGAACCGCCAGGTCGCCGTCAAGCAGATGGCGCCCGAGACGGACCTGCTGATCGTGGTCGGCTCCAAGAACTCCTCGAACTCCGTCCGCCTGGTCGAGGTCGGCCTGGAGTACGGCGCCAAGGCCGCCCACCTGGTGGACTTCGCCGACGAGATCCAGGAGTCCTGGCTGGAGGGCGTCACCACGGTCGGCCTGACCAGTGGCGCCTCGGTGCCGGAGATCCTGGTCGAGGGCGTGCTGGAGTGGCTGGCCGCGCGCGGCTACGGCGACGTGTCGACCGTCAAGACCGCCGAGGAGCACCTGATCTTCTCGCTGCCCAAGGAACTCCGCCGCGACCTGCGCGCCGAGGCCGCGGGCAAGCTGTAGCGAACCCCGGAGAACCCGGTGCCCCTCAAGGGGGTGCCGGGTTCTCCGCTGTGCGCGGCCGGGTGGGCTCTCGTAGTTTTGTGCGCAGGTATGCACAGGCTGTGGACAACGGTTTCGGCGGAGGGCGGTCGTCATGACGGCGGTATTCGGTGTGGACATCGGCGGTTCGGGCATCAAGGGTGCCCCCGTCGACCTGGCCCGGGGCGTGCTCGCCCGGGAGCGGCACAAGGTCCTCACCCCGCAGCCCTCGGCACCGGAGGCCGTGGTCGCCGCCGTCCGCGAGGTGGTCCGGCACTTCGACCACCGCGGCCCGGTCGGGCTGACCTTCCCCGGTGTGGTGGTGAACGGACAGACCAGAACGGCCGCCAACGTCGACAAGGGCTGGATCGGCCTGGATGCCGCGGGCCTGTTCCGCGAGGCGCTCGACCTGCCGGCCGTCGTGCTCAACGACGCCGACGCGGCCGGGCTCGCCGAGACCGTCCACGGGGCCGGCCGCGCCCAGCGGGGCGTCGTCCTCGTCCTGACCTTCGGCACCGGCATCGGCAGCGCGCTCTTCGTGGACGGCACGCTGGTGCCCAACACCGAGCTGGGCCACCTGGAGCTGCGCGGCAAGGACGCCGAGCGGCGGGCCTCCTCGGCAGCCAAGGAGCGGCACGGGCTGAGCTGGGAGCAGTGGGCGGTGCGGGTCGACGAGTACCTCGACCTGGTGGAGATGCTGTTCTCGCCGCAGCTGATCGTGATCGGCGGCGGGGTGAGCCGCAAGCACGAGAAGTTCCTGCCGCTGCTGCGCGGCCGTGAGGCGCGGATCGTTCCGGCCGAGCTGCGCAACGACGCCGGGATCGTCGGAGCGGGTATGGCGGCCGCCCGGGCCTCCTCCGTCTGAGCCGTCGGCGGGCCCTCGCTCCGAGCGGTGCCGGGTCGGGGAGGGGGCTTGCGGCGGTGGGGAGCGGGGTGTTCGGCGGTGGGGTGTACGGCGGTGGGGAGTGGGAAGTCGGCCGGTCCGACGTCCCACTCCTCAGCGGGCGCGGTGGATCCGCCGCTGGGCCACGAACCGGGCGATCACGATGGCCGAGGCCAGGCCGGTGCCGGTGAAGAGCCAGCCGGCCCGCATCGCCAGGCCCGTCGCCAGCGCGACCACCTGGGCCGTCACGCCCGAGGAAGTGACCGGGCCGAGCAGCAGCAGCGCGACGGCGAAGGCGATCGGTCCGCTGATCGGGGCTGCCAGCAGGTCGGCGAACCGGACCCGGACGGCCAACTGGAAGCAGATGACCAGGTAGCCGATGCCGAACAGCACCCCGAGGCCGCCGAAGAGCATCCGGTCCACGCCCGCCAGCACCACGGCCGCGACCGTCGCGGCCACCCCGGTGCCGATCGCGGTCAGCCGGGTGGGCCGCCCGGTGCGCCGGCGCCCGTAGAGGCGGCCGTTCGGGCGGCCGCCACCGCGATCGCCGGTGCGTTCGCCACTGCGCTCGCCACTGCGGGCGTCCTCGTGGGCGTCGTCGCGCTCGCCGGGGCGCGGTCCGAACGGCAGGCGCAGCCGGGGCCGGGCACCGCCGGGGCGGCCGCGCTCGGGCAGGCCGGCCACGGGGCGTAGTCGGGAGGCGGGGGCGGCGGAGGCCTCGGCGGACTCGGGGGCCCGCCCGGGCCCGGGGACGGCGGCCCCGGCCGCGCCGTTCGGCGGTCGGCGTCTGGGCCCTGGCGGCTGGGTTCGGATGCGCTGGTCCACCCACCCAACGTACGGTCCGATCATCGCCACACTGTGTAATGGGCCACGGGACCTTGCTCCGTGTCTCCGGACGGAGTACTGGTGTGATCGTCGCTCAACTCCTCCAGGGGGATGCATGACCAGCGGATTCGCCTTCGAACGCCTTCACCACGTCCAGCTCGACATCCCGGCGGGAGCGGAGGACGAGTGCCGCGCCTTCTGGCGCGACGTGCTCGGCATGACGGAGCTGGTCAAGCCCCCGGTGCTGCGGGCGCGCGGCGGCTGCTGGTTCCGTGGCGGCGGTGTCGAGGTGCACCTGGGTGTCGTGCCGGAGTTCCGGCCGGCCCGCAAGGGGCACCCGGGCATCCAGGTGCGGGCGCTGGAGGCGCTCGCCGAGCGGCTCACCGCACACGGTCATGAGGTGGTCTGGGACGACGACCTGCCCGGTCATCGCCGCTTCCACTCCAGCGACCGCCTCGGCAACCGCGTGGAGTTCCTGGAGCCGCTGCCGGCAGCCGGGGTCTGATGCGCTGCCCGTAGACTGGGGGATCGGCCCGTACGGTGCCGACCCAACTCCTCCAAGCCCACGGGACTGCGCTTCATGTCGCTCACGATCGGAATCGTCGGCCTGCCGAACGTCGGCAAGTCGACCCTGTTCAACGCCCTGACCAAGAACGACGTGCTGGCGGCCAACTACCCGTTCGCCACCATCGAGCCGAACGTCGGCGTCGTCGGCGTTCCGGACGCGCGGCTGGCCAAGCTCGCCGAGATCTTCGGCTCGCAGCGCATCCTCCCGGCCACCGTCGACTTCGTCGACATCGCGGGCATCGTGCGCGGCGCCTCGGTCGGTGAGGGCCTGGGCAACAAGTTCCTGGCGAACATCCGTGAGTCGGACGCGATCTGCCAGGTCATCCGGGCCTTCGTCGACCCGGACGTGGTGCACGTCGACGGCAAGGTCTCGCCGAAGGACGACATCGAGACCATCAACACCGAGCTGATCCTCGCGGACCTCCAGTCGATCGAGAAGGTGCTGCCCCGGCTCCAGAAGGAGGCCCGCCTGAAGAAGGAGTCGGCCGCCACGCTGGCCGCCGCCGAGGCCGCCCAGAAGATCCTGGAGACCGGCAAGACCCTGTTCGAGGCGGGCTTCGACGCCTCCTCGGTGCGCGAGCTGCACCTGCTCACCACCAAGCCCTTCCTCTACGTCTTCAACGTCGACGAGGACGAGCTGGTCGACGAGGAGTTCAAGGAGGCCCAGCGCGCCCTGGTCGCCCCCGCCGAGGCGATCTTCCTCAACGCCAAGATCGAGTCCGAGCTGATCGGCATGGACGAGGACGAGGCGCTGGAGCTCCTCCAGTCCATGGGCCAGGAGGAGACCGGCATGGCCACCCTCGGCCGGGTCGGCTACGAGACCCTCGGCCTGCAGAGCTACCTCACCGCGGGCCCCAAGGAGACCAGGGCTTGGACGATCAAGAAGGGCGCCACCGCCCCCGAGGCCGCCGGTGTGATCCACACCGACTTCCAGAAGGGCTTCATCAAGGCGGAGGTCATCTCCTTCGACGACCTGGTCACCTGCGGCTCCATCGCCGAGGCCCGCAGCAAGGGCAAGGCCCGCATCGAGGGCAAGGAATACATCATGCAGGACGGCGACGTCGTGGAGTTCCGCTTCAACGTCTAATCGACTGAACGGAAGGCCGTCTGACCTGCGGCGGAGCGGGTTGGGCGGCCTTTCGGTCCGCAGGGAGTCCGCAAGGCTGCCAACTCCGGCCAACGCGACCGGTGCTGCTACGCCGCTTCGGCGGTCGGGAGATCACCTTGGTCCGCGCCGCCGTCGCCGCCGTACGCGCGATCGACGGCGGCCCGGGTCCGTTCCTCGGAGTCGGGCCAGAGGTGGGTGTAGATGTTGAGCGTCATGGCCGCATTGGTGTGACCGAGCCGCTCGGAGACGGTCTTCACCGACTCGCCGTGCTTGATCAGCAGGCTGGCGTAGTGATGCCGCAGGGCGTGTGGACCGGTGCCCTTCGATATGCCGGCCTTCTGGCAGGCGGGTCGCCATGAGCCGTCCATGAAGTGGGTGTAGACCACGGGGCCGCCTTGGGGAGCGGTGAAGAGCCAGCCCTCCGGGGCGTTGACGGGGAAGTCCCGCAGGTGCGCCTTGAGAGCGTCGACCGCGACCCTCGGCAAAGGCACGGTGCGATACGAGCGCGTGGTCTTCGGCGGTCCGACGTACACCCCGTGCTTCGCCGCCTGCTGGATCTGCTGCTCCACCGAGACCGTCGCATGCAGCAGATCGACGTGCCGGAGCTGGAGCCCGAAGAGTTCACCGGGACGAAGTCCGGTGGCAGCGCCCAGCAGGACCAGACCCCTGTAGCGGGCAGGCATCTCCTTTGCCAGACGGCGGACCTGATCCACCGGCAGTGGCACGATCCGCTTGCGGGGCACCGAGGGCAACTTCGCGTCCTCGCAGGGGCTGTGGGGGATCATGCGGTCGCGGACGGCCGCCCGGAAGACCGCGTTGACCGTGTTGAAGACGGTCCGTGACGTGCTGGCCGCCAGGTTGTGAGTGGTCGTAAGACCGGTCACCCAGCTCTGGACATCGCCCGGCTTGATCGCACCCAGCGCTCGCTTCTCCCAGGCCGGGTACACGTAGCAGCGCAGATGCTGGGCAACAGCCTTGGCCGTCGAGGGCCGGTGGGGCTGTCGGGCGCGCCACTCCTCGGCGTACTCCTTGAAGTTCTTCTTGGCCGACCGGGGGTCCACGTACTGGCCGGTGACCACGCTGGCCGTGACCTCGTCGAGCCATCGCTGGGCGTCGATCTTGCGGTCGAAGTGGCGGGCGTGCTCCTTGCCGTCGAGGTCGCGGTATCGGGCACGCCACTTGCCGTTGGGGCGCTTCTGGACGTTCGCCAACTCGGTTCTCTCCTTTGTCGGTTGTCAGTGGTAACCACCGCCCTCGATGTACTCCGTGAGGGCGCGGGCATCGCGTTCCTCGCCCATGAGGCGGAGGCCCTGCTCGTGGATGCCTTTCGAGCTGTCGGGGTGTCCAGCGATGTATTCGGCGACGGCAACGACGGCGTGGTGCAGCCGGTCCTCCGCCTCGCGGAGTTCGTAGAACGCCTCGACGGCCTCCTGGACGACGCGTCTCCCTTCGATGTCAACGCCTTCGAGCGGCGGCGACATGAGCTCCTCCAAGGGGAGCTCGAAGACGCGGGCGAAGCCGAGGGCCTCGTCCAAGGTGATCTTGCGGCGGGGATTGCCGTTCTCGATGCGCCAGATCGCCGTCTGATTCATCGGGACGCCGGCTTTGGTCATGCGTGCTGCCAGCTCGGTGGTGCTCCACCCTCTGACCTCGCGCTCCAGCCCGACGCGCGCCGCCGCGTTGCCTTCGCTGTAGAGCAGTGGAGCTTCGCCCCTGCTCGGCTCTTCGGACATTCGGCCCTCCATCGCATCTCGTCTGCTATCCCGATTGAACCACGACCTTTCCCGTTTGACTAGCTGCTGGTCGTACGGTACAACCTATGCATCAGGGAACGCAAGCTAGTCGAAAGGGAAAGCCTCATGGATCGCTACCTCACCACGTCCGAGGTCGCCAAGCGATACCGCGCCGCCGAGAGCACGGTCCGGTACTGGAGGCACACCGGCTACGGCCCTCGGGGCGTGAAGGTCGGCCGCCGCGTCCTCTACCTGGAGTCCGAGCTCGCCCGCTTCGACCAGGAGCTGAAGGTGCAGGGCGGCGACAACTGGGTCCTGGGGGCGTGATGCGCCCAACGTCCGGCCACAAAACGGCCCCCGGCGCGCCAACGCCGAGGGCTCGATGAACACCCCATCCGTACTAAGCCGTTCGAACCGGTGGAGCAGGGCCTGCCAGCCCGCACGCTCCACCAAGAGGAGTCCGCGTTGAAGCCTACGTCCCCGCATGCCACTGGCGCATCCCTCAAGGCGGCATGGCCGCCCGTCGCGGAGCCCGGCCAGCCTGGCCAGTATCGCCAGGCCCAGGAGGAGTCGGTGCCCACAGCCTGTGGAGAGTCGGCGGTTGTCGCGCCGACCGAGCCTGGCGAGCCGTCAGGCTTCGACGGGAGGCCGGACGCTCCGGCGACTGCTGGGGCTGAGCTGCTCGCGCAACTGAAGGCCCTGATCGCCAGGTTCGTGATCCTGCCCTCCGAGGAGGCGCTGGACGCCACCACGCTGTGGGTCGCGGCGAGCCACCTTCAGCCCGCGTGGCAACATGCCCCGCGCCTGGCGGTGGTCGGTCCCGCGAAGCGGTGCGGCAAGTCCCGCCTGTTGGACGTGCTGACCGAGACCGTCCACCAGGCGGTGATCATGGTCAACTCCACTCCGGCGGCCGTCTTCCGCTCCATCACTGAGGAGCCCCCGACGCTGATCGTCGACGAGGCGGACACCATCTTCGGCACCCCGAAGATGGCGGAGAAGAACGAGGAGATGCGCGGCCTGCTCAATGCCGGGCACCAGCGCGACAGGCCCGTGCTGCGGGTGGTCGGCAACGACCACAAGCCCCACGCCTTCCCCACCTTCGCGATGGCGGCAATCGCCGGGATCGGCGACCTGCCCGACACGATCATGGACAGGTCCATCGTGATCCGCATGCGCCGCCGCGCCGAGGGCGAGCGCGTCTCCCCATACCGCACCAAGCGGGACCAGAAGGTCTTGCACGAGATCCGCGCCAAGATCGCACTCTGGACCAAGTTGCTCGCCGATCAGGCCGTACACCTGGAGCCCGAGATGCCGGTCGAGGACCGCGCCGCCGACACCTGGGAGCCTCTGGTGATCACCGCCGACCTCGCTGGTGGCGCTTGGCCGCGCCTGGCCCGGCAGGCGTGCGCCCGCATGGTCGCCTCCGAGGTCGTGGCTGAGGAGGAGAACCCCAGCGGGGCGAGGATCCTGGCTGACATCCGCCGGATCTTCTTCGGCCGGGGAGACGTCGAGACCCTGAGCACCGACGACCTGCTGTTCGCCCTCAACGGCGATCCCGAGGCCCCGTGGGGCGAGTGGGGACGGGGCGGCCTGACCGCGCGCGGCCTCGGCGCGATGCTGCGCGAGTTCGGGATCTCCTCGGGCAACGTGCGCGTCGGCGAGATCCAGCGCAAGGGCTACACGCGCAACAAGTTCGCTGACGCCTGGAAGCGCTACTGCCCCGCCGTCCACCCCCTTGCCGCCAGGGAGCCCAGCGAGGGCTGATCACCCCTCCCCGGTTGCCGTCCGTGCCGTCCCTGCCGTAATACCGCAGGTCACGCCACGTGCGGCCAAGACGGCAACCAGGCCCAAGACGGCACACCAGCCGACATCGCCCCTGCCCTGCTGCCGAGCGCACCGACCGCCCTCGGCGGCAGGCGGGGCCGGGACGGCAATTACATCCGTCTTGTGCCGTCTGTGCCGTCCCAGCCGTAAAACCGCAGGTCACAGGGCTTGCCGCCAAGACGGATACCCGTCCTTAAGACGGAAGCGGTAGCCGAACCAAGACGGCACCAGGCCGCGATCAAGACGCCACAGGCCACCCGATCCTGCCTCTGCCGTACCGGCTCTGACCTGCGGTTTCAACGGCCAAGACGGCAAAGACGGGTCTCAGAGACACCCCCACCATCCCGCACACCACAAGGACCCCATCACCATGCCTGCCACCGCACCGCCGACCGGGTCGGCCTCCAGCCGCGTGACCGTCTGGGACCACGCCATCATCGGCCTCCTCGCCCTGGCCGGCTTCGCGCTCTCCTACGACGCCCTGCGCCAGACCGCCCAGGCGATCCACGTCCGGGGCCCGCTCACCTATGTCTTCCCGCTGATCATCGATGGGTTCATCGCCTACGGCGTCCGCGCCCTGCTCGTCCTGCGGACCGCGCATTTCACCGCCCGCGCCTACGTGTGGGGCCTCTTTCTGGCCTCCACCGCCGCCAGCGTCTGGGCCAACATCCTGCACGCCGTCCGCCTGAACGACCAGAGCCCGATCGGCCTCGGGCTGCACCTCGGCGACACGCCCGTCGGTGCGCTCTCCATGATCGCCCCGCTCGCCCTCGCCGGATCCGTCCACCTCGGCATCATCATCTCCCGCCACACCACGAGCCGAGCCGAGCGCGAGCCCGCCGCCACCACCGCCACGGCCGACAACAGCCCTTCCGTCGAGGCCGCGAAGGCCGCGGCCCAGTCGGGCGATCGTGCCGCCGAGCCGGGATCGGATCCCGCGCCGGTCGGCGACGACGACCAGGCTGAACAGTCGGCCTCCGCCGACGCCCCACGCGCGGACCGCAAACCCACCGAACCGCGAAAGCGCACCGGCCGTCCACCGCGCGCGAGCTACGAGGAGCTGCTGGCGGTTGCCCGCCCAGCCGTAGCCCAGCACGGCGCCACCGTCGCCGTGGCCCAGCAGGCCATCCGCGAGGCCGGCCTCCCGATCAGCAGCGCGCGCTTCACCAAGCTGATGAGGCTCCTGCGCGCCGAACAGACCGGTCCACAGAACGAGCGGGCCCGCGCACATCCGGCCGCCGACTGACCGCCCATCCGATCCTCGAAGCCGCCCGTCCGTTCTGACCGGACCGGGCGGGCGGCTCCCACCAGGCGGACGGTCCGTTCGCGGAAGTCCACCGAGCCGTCAGCCGACATCCGCGAACGCCGTCCGCCGCCGCACTACACCGAGATCCCGGCACGGCCAAACCGCAAGCCGCCGGGACCATCACCCGCACACCACTCGAGCAGTCCACGACCTGCTCGGCCCACCAATCGCTCTGACGGGAGCCAAGCCGTGACACATGACCAGCACAACGCCGACGAAGGCCCCGACGAGCCCACGAAGTCCCATACAGTGAAGGGCCTTTTGCGGCGGGCGCTCGGAAAAGCAGCACCTGGCGGAGCCAGTAGTCCCCCGAGTCCGACTCGCGGCCGGACTCGGGGATCCTCCGCCCCAGGGGTGGCGGAGGAGGCCCAGCGCGAGGGCGCGCCGGGCCAGGAGGTCGAGGTCGTGGGCGACCGCGACCCGGACAAACTCCTCGCCGTCCAGCAAGAGATCCTCGCCGCCACCCGCACCGCCGCAGCGAGCACCGACGCCGACGACAGTGTGGCCCCCGTGCAGAGCGTCCAGCCGGCGATCCGCCGCTTCACCGGTGACAAGCGCACCGAGCGCGTCGGTCCGCTGCGGTTCACACCCGAGGAGCGCATCCGGCTGCAGGTGGCCACGGCCGCCAACGACTACTGGGGTGAGTCCGGGTTCGCCGCCGATGTCGTCCTGGCCTTCATCGACGGCCAGTTCTTCATTGACCTGCCGCTGGCGGAGGAGCGCCGTCACACCCACGTCTTCCGCGTCCAGGTCCTGCGCGCCCTCAACGGCATCGGCCACAACATCAACCAGATCGCCCGCGCCCTCAACGGCGGGTACCAGCCGCCTGCCGACAGCCGCCAGAAGATCGACGAGCTGCACACCCTGCTGACCCAGATCGCCGAGGCCCTGCGTCCACCCGCCAACGTCGAGGAGGCCTGAACACCGTGATCGCGCCGATCAAGGACCCCGGATCCAACACCCGCGGACTGCTCGCCTACCTCTACGGGCCCGGCCGCCACGACGAACACCACGACCCGCACATCGTCGCCAGCTTCGCCATGCTGGGCATGCCCGACCCCAGCCGCGACCCGCTAATCACGCTCACCCAGCTCGCCCGCCACCTCGACGAGCCAGTGCGCCTGCGTAACAGCGAGGCCGGCCAGAAGATCACCGGCCATGTCTGGCACTGCCCCGTACGCGCCGCACCCGAGGACCGCGAACTCTCCGATGCTGAGTGGGCCGACATCGCCCGACGCATCGTCCACGCCACCGGCATCGCCCCCGAAGGCGACGAACTGGCCTGCCGCTGGATCGCCGTACGCCACGCCGACGACCACATCCACATCCTCGCCACCACTGTCCGAGAGGACGGCCGCCGCCCCAAGCTCAACAACAGCGGCCGACGCGCCGGGGCCGAGTGCCGCGAGATCGAGAAGGACTACGGCCTGCGCCAGCTCGGCACCGGCGACGGCACCGCCGACAAGCGGCCCACCCAGGCCGAGATGCACAAAGCCCAGCGCCTCGGCTGGGAACAGACCAGCAGGCAGTGGCTGCAGGAGCGCATCCGCGCCGCCATCCCCCACGCAGCCAACGCCGAGCAGTTCCTTGCCTACCTCCAGGCGGACGGTGTCGAGGTGAAGATCCGCCGCCTGCCGTCCGGCGACCTCCAGGGCTACTCCGTCGGCCGCCCCGGCGACCTCGACAAGAACGGCAGGCAGATCTACCTCCCCGGCGGGAAGATCTCCCCCGACCTCTCCCTGCCCAAGCTCCAAGCCCTCCTCGAAGACGGGCAGCCGACCGAGCACCCGACCGCGCGCCGCAACCGACCCAGCACCACGTGGCAGCGCGCCACCGACGCCCTCGACACCGTCTACGACCACCTGGCTGACGGCGAGAGCGGTGACGGCTCCCGCGCCCAAGCCCAGATCGCCGCGCTCGGCGAACTGATCGAGGCCACCGCCCAGGCTGCACCCGCCGATCTGCGCGGCGAACTTCGAGCCGCCACTCGCGTGTTCGCGCGCGCCCAGCGCTCTCAGGTCCGCGCCGAGCACCAGGCCGCAGCCGGGCTTCGTCACGCGGCCCGCGACATCGTGCGCGCCGGAGACGGACCCGACGGCAGCACCCTCGCCGTCCTACTCGCCACACTCGTCTGGGCCGCGATCCTCGCCGGACGCTGGCATCAGGCCCGAGGCCACCAGCAGCAGGCCGAAGCCGCCAGCCAGGCCGTCCGGCACCTGCAGATCGCCTACGACCAGGCAGCCGCACCGCAGTTCGCCGCCCTCAGCCGCCGCCAGCCCAAGGAGGAGACCAGCAACACCCTCGCTCACGATGTCCGCGCGGCTGTCCCCGAGCACGCCGAGCGGATTCTCGCCGACCCCAACTGGCCAGCCCTGGCCACCGTCCTTGCTGATGCCGAGGCGGGCGGCCATCAGCCCCACCAACTCCTCGCCGAGGCCGCCGCGCGACGCGAACTGGCCACCGCCCACCTGCCCGCCAAGGTCCTCATCAGCCGCATCCAGCACACCAGCTACCACCCCGCACCCAACCCGATAGCCGAAGCGGCCCGCAGGCGATCCCCGGCTACGGCATCACTCCCCGTCCAACAGCGGCGAGGCGACCAGCCCACGGTCCCGCTCGCGGCTCCCGCTGTCGACCGCCGCCAGCAGCATCGCCGCTAACGAGGCGTGACGCATATGACGGTGGTCCGGCACCAAGAGCCTTGTGGTGCCGGACCACCGTTCGCCTTCTTGCCTACCTGCCGCTGGGCTAATCCCGTCCCGAGTCTGGTTTCACGACTGGGCGGAGCAGGTCGAGGACGTGGGTCCAGCTGTAGTGGTCGCGGCCTCCACCCGCCTTGGGCTTGTGGGGCACGTAGTCGCCGATCAGGACGCCCATCGAACGGAGTCGGGCCAGGCTCTCGTCGTACGCGGGGTGGGCCGCCTGGGCGGAGTTGACGTACGGCTGGACGGCCACGGGGATGCCGAGTCCGTACGCCTCGCAGAGGATGCCGAGCGCGAGCGTGTCCGAGATACCGGCGGCCCACTTGTTGATGGTGTTGAACGTGGCGGGTGCGACCGCGATGGCGTCGGCCGACGGCAGCGGCTGCGGGACGCTGGGCGTGCGCCAGGCCGAACGGATGGGGTACCCGGTCTGCGTCTCGATGGCTTCCTGGTCTATGAAGCCGAGCGCGCTGGGGGTGGCCACCACGCCGACTTTCCAGCCTTCGTCGTGAGCGGCGGTGATGAGCGTGCCCACATCGTCCGCGACGCCTGAAGCGCAGACGACGACGTAGAGAAACGGCTCGCGCTGATCGGTCAAACCTGGACTCCCAACTCTTGGCAGAAACGGCGAAGCTCAGGGATAGCACCGCGCCGGTCGCGGGCGGCCATGTCGCCGGCCAGCTCCAGCACGGCAGGGCGTCGGCGGATATCCTCCGACGCACAGCTCTCCGCGATCCTCAGCGCTTTGTATCCCTCGGCCAGTCTGCCCTGTTGGCTGTATGCCCGTGCAGCCTCCACCCAGAGTGCCGCCCGGCGTTCAGGAACGGGGATGCGACGGCGCATCAGGGGCTGAGCGGCATCGAGTGCCGCCCCCGCATCGCCGAGGATGACGGACGCGCTCACCGAATGCAGCGCGACGTTGGTCGGGCTGAAGTTCGCCCAGGCGTCCGGGGCGTCGAGCTCGACGTAGCGCGCGACCTCCTGGGCTTCGGTGAGGAACTCTGCGGTTGTGGCACGATCGCCGCCCGCGCTCGCGGCCGTCACTCCACGAAGAAGCATGAGGCCGAGCGCTGCGAGGTAGGCGGGAGACCGCTGATCGTAGCTGCCGGCGAGTTGGTCGGCAGTGTGGCGGATGAGGGTGACGGCCGGTTTGGTGTGCCGGTCTCGGGCGAGCACGTGGGCCTGGACACGGACGCTGGAGGCCATGACGACGGGATCGCCGCTCCGTTCGGCCTCGGCCATCGCCCGGCCGACCGCGAGCCAGGCGTTGCCGTGGTCACCCAGCTTGAGGAGCAGGCTCACCGCGGTCTGGTAGGCCGTCGCGAGCAGACCAGCCAGCGCGGGGTTGCCGCCGTGGACAGCGTCCTGGGCCTGGCGTAGGTCGGCGATCAGCGACGGCAGAGCTTCTTCCAGCTCGGCGTACCGGCAGGCGTAGAAGAGCCTGCGGGCCTGGGAGAGTCGAGCGGTGAGCGCGGGTTGGGACTGTGGGGGAGCGCTGGCCGGAACCGGTCCAGGCAGGAGTGCCTGCACAAGCTCCATGCCCACGCTGGGCGGGGCTGCTGGGGCCGCGAGCGCGACGACACTCGCGGCCAAGAAGTTCCGACGGTGCATGTCGTCCGCCCTGCTGTCCGCACTGGTATGGGAGGACAGGCCGAGGCTCCCCAGTGGGATGTCGAGCACGGCTGCGACAGCCCGCAGAACGTCCATGTCCTGCGTCCCCGTGCCGCGCTCAAGCCGGCTGATCTTCGACTGGTGGTAGCCCAGTTCGGTGGCCACATCCTCTTGCGTCCGGCCGCTCAACACTCGTGCGCGGCGGATCACTTCTCCGATCCCGCCCGCTGCGGAGTGTCCCTTGGCCGTCGGCGACATGGCTTCTCCTGCCAATGCTGATCCTGCCTGGTGGGCCGAGCGTAGCCGCACCAGGACAACTCGGTATGCACGATCTGCATGGATCATGCGCACCCGACGTGTTACCTAACCACTCGGCTCTGCCATGGAGTTGTCTTGGTGTCAGCAGCTCACCCACCCCTGGAGCTCGCGGTTCCCGACCCCCGCACGCCCGAGGCCCATCCGTGGTCTCCGGCGAGCGCGGCTCTACCCAGTGGCAAAGGAGAAGCGCCGATGGCCTTCCGCTCGGACGTGCAGAGAGACAACACCGCGCACCAGCGGGACGCCGTGGCCCTTCCCCTCGTACCGGTCGGCGAGCAGATGATCAGCGGAGTGGCGGCCTTCCCAAGCCGTGCCACCGAGCGCCGTGAGCGCCTCGCCGCTGCCAGCGCCAACGCCCGGGAGGTACTGGGCCGTCACCGGTTTGCCGACGGCCAGTGCAGTCACGGCTGCGGCGTCTGGCCGTGCAACACCGTCGCCGACGCGGTCCAGGCATGCGACGGTGACCGATGACCGCACCCTCCCTCGCGCGGCGCATCGCCTTCAACGGCACCAGGCGGGAAGACATCCCACCAGCCCGGGAAGCCGTCGTCGGCATCGCCCGATCGTGGGGAATCACCGGGGACGGCCTGGACGACATCGCCCTGGTTGCCGGCGAGCTGCTTGCCAACGCGGTCATCCACGCCCCCGGACGGCTGCTGGCGGGGGTCTATCTCTCCCCGGATGGCGACCGGGTCGTGATCGAGGTCTACGACCCGTCGCGCAGGATGCCGACCGGGGCCGCGAACTTCGGCAACAGCGAACTGACCTGCGGCCGAGGCATGCTGATGATCGAAAGCCTGTCGGAGAGCTGGGGTGCCGAGCCGACCACCCATGGGAAGAAGGTCTGGGCCGAGCTGGCCGTCCCAGCCGTCGTGGTGCCCGAGCTCCCTCGCTCGGAGCGCCGAGCCGCCCTGATCGCCAGCATGGTCCGTGCCGATCGCCCCAGGCCGCGCCCCCATCGACCCACCCGACCCCGCGCGTATCAGTGGTTCTCTGAACACCGAGCCCCGCGCGCCCACCTACTCCGCCCGTACTGGTCCAGGCACACAGGCCGGGCGGTGACGGGGCCGGCCGCTCTTTCCCCCGGGAGCGGCTGGCCTCACCCTCGCATAACCCGCTGGGTTCAGCCGCGCATGCTCCACCTGAACTCGGGCCTACGGAAGGATGGATGAATGAGCGACTGGGACTTCGTGAAGGACAGAACCGCCACGCAAGGCGCGGTGTGGAAGTCGACAGACGGCCTGCTCTACAAGCGGACCGGTGGCGACGACCTGCGCGAGGAGACTGAGTTTCAGCGACTCGCCGCCGGCCTCGGCTACCCGGTCCCGGAGATCGTCGACAGTGGGTCGGAGAACGGGAGCTACTACGTCATCGAGCGATCCCTCGGCAGCGCCTCGCTGCACGAGGAGGCCCTGGCTGACGCTCTACGCGACGGACAGGTCAGCTACCAGGTGATCAGCACGGCGGCAGCCGTCTCGGCCAAGCTCATGCAAGCCCAGGCCAGGCACCCTCTGCCCGCCTCGCCCTGGTTCGAGAAGGCCGCCTTCGCCAAGGACGTCTTCGATGAGAACCCGGACTTCGACACCCCGCGAGTCCACGGCACGGTCAAGCGAGCCCTCGACCGGATGGCACTGCTGCCCACGGTTCACGGGCACCTCGACTTCGGCCTGCCCAACGTCCTGGCGGCCGGCGTCATCGACTGGCAACACCACGGCCCCATCCCACTCGGCTACGACGTCTACCCCGCGCTCGACATCGTCGCCTTCAAGGGAGGAGGCAAGGGCTACAGCATCAGCCCCGAACAGCGCGCCGCCTATGTCGCCGCGCTCGACGAGACCACCGCCTCCCTGATCGGGCAGCGGGTGAGCGAGCACCTGGGCGACTTCCTGCTCGTCAAGTGCTTCTTCTTCCTCGCCCTCATGCGGCCCACCGACCCCGCACGGCACGACAAGCACATCAAGTGGCAGTACCGCCGCACCCTCTTCACGATGGGACTTGATCAGTATGAGTCGTCCAACACGATCGACACCGACACCTTCCCCACTCTGGAACGGTTCACTGCTGAGCACCGGTAGGCCCGTTCCCGCCGTTCGGGACCGCGACTACCTGATGGACCATCACGGCGTCGTCTTCAAGGTCATCGGCGACAGCCACCCCGGCAGCCACTACCTCGGATACGTCAAGTACCACCCCGACGACAAGGGCGACCGCCGACTATTCGGCCAGACCTACCGGCAGAACAGCGTGGTGTCGAAGTCCTTCGGCATCCTGGCGGGCAGGCCGGAGTGCTACGTCTACTCCGACACCCTCGGCTGCGTCATCACCGGCATCCCGCGCGACGACATCGCGGTCCACTACTCCTGCCGCCAGGCGCTTGTGGCCATCCACGAGGAGCCGGGTGCCGTGGCCGACAACCCTGCGGGCAAGGACCTCTTAGCGATCACCGAGTGGGTCGCATCGAACGGCGCGCAGGGCCTCATCGGGGTCACCGGGTCCTTCCTCGTTGGCTGCTTCAACGAGCGTTCGGACATCGACCTCGTCTGCTACGGCCCGGAGGGCTACGAGGCCGCACAGGAGCTGTTCAAGCAGCCCGACCTGATCAGGCCGTACGACGGGGACGACCTGACACGGCTCTACATCCGGCGGGCGAAGTACATGGAGGGCAGCTCGTTCGACGCGCTCATCAAGCAGGAGAGGCGCAAGCTCCAGGGGCTGACCGCCAACGCCGGCGCGCACATCAACTGCGAGCCCATCCGCTCCGACCGCGACAAGACCTTCTCCCGGGTGACCTCCAAGGAGATTGGCGAGGTCTCGCTCCTCGCAAAGATCACCGATCACACCGAGGGCCTGACCACCCCGGCGGTCTACGGGATCAAGGTCAAGACCATCCTCAGCTCGACCATCGACGAGCCCGACTCCTTCGCCCGCAGGATCACCCACATGCGCTCGTATCTCGGCGCCTACACCGGCGCGTTCCGTACCGGAGACACCGTGCACCTGTCCGGCAAGCTCGTCCACACCCAGGACGGCGAGCGCAGCGGCTTCGGCATCGAGCTCACGCCATGGACCGTCAGCGGCTCCTACGTCGCCAACCTGGCCGGATAGGAGCGTGCCCATGATGTTGCTCATCGTCCGTCACGCCGAGTCCGTCGAGAACGCCGACAAGTACAGCGGCTTCTACCAGGACCCGCGTCCCTACAGCGGGATCGCCGCCCACAGCATCTCCCGCAGCATCGTCGGCCTGACCCCGCGCGGCTTCCGGCAAGCCCAGTGGCTCGCCGAGGTGCTCCCGGGCCTCATGAATCACGAGCCGCACGTCTACACCTCGACCTACCGGAGGGCGATCGACACCGCGCTGATCGCCCTCCCCGAACTCCCGGACGGGTGGCCCCAGCAGACGGCGCTCCTTGACGAACAGCACTACGGGGACGCCACCTACATGACCAAACGCGAGCTGTTCGACACCTACCCCGACCTGGCCGAGGACCGCCGACAGCGCAAGCACATCTGGACCGCGCCTGGCGGTGGCGAGTCCCTCGCCGAAGCCGTGAGCAAACGGGCTGCCGAGTTCGCCGCCCTGGCTCACTCCGAACTCCAGACGCCCTGCACGGTCGTCGCCTTCACTCACCAGACCGCCGCTGTCGCACTCCGCTCCTTGCTCGAAGACCGCGCCCTCCCCGAGATCCTTGCGGACGAGAGGAAGGGCAAGATGCGCAACGCAGCGATCCTCCACTACGACCTGCGAGACGGCCGGTTCGTCCGGACGGGAACGACCATCCCGCCGATCTAGGAGGAGCCTGTGCGACACCTGTTCCTCAACGGACCCGTCCAGAACGGGCCCTTCACCTTCGAGACCAAGCCGGGCAAGGCCGTCGGCATCCGACTCGCCGCAGCCCTGAACGCCATCATCGGCGCACCACCTGTGCCCCACCTGTGGAACACGGTGACCCTCGCAGGAGACCTGCGGCACCGCCAGGCGGACGGGACGCAGGCCCGCGAGGCGTTCGAGGCCGACCTCATAGCAGCCAAGTACCCGCCTGGGCAGTCACCGGTAGCCGGCACCTTGACCGACGCTGACGCCGAAGTGGCCAGCCTGGCCCTGGAAATGATCGAGAGCAACCTGCGAGCTGGCGCCCTCGTGGTGAGCCGCGAGACCGTCCCCACGTGCGGGGCCTGCGGCCACATGACCGGCGGTGGCTCTCACCCTTGCAACGCCTGCGGCAGCACCGAGACTCAACCCCGCACCGGCCTGCACCTCGTCGCCGAGCTCGCGAAGGACCGCCCAGTCCTCGACCGCTCGGACATCCACGCCATCTACCGTCAGCAGCCCAAGCACTTACAGAACACCGCCAGCAACGTCACCCAGCGCCTGATTCTCAGCCGAACCCGCGACCACGGCATCGATCTCTCACCGCTCGGGCTCGCCGGCCTCGTCCTCGACCCACGGGTCGGCATCCACGCCACCGTCCTTGCTGCAGCACGAAGGCATCAGGTGGACACAGTCGTGATGACCATCACCCAGAACGCGGCCAACCACGTCGCAGCCCACGGACAGCACTTCCGAGAGCACCTCGGCACTCGGCTGCAATATGCCCTGCACGGACATCTCCCCTATGACCACACAGCGGACCTCCGAACGGTGTATGAGGCTTACAAGGCGAGCCCCGGGACGAAGACAGCGTTCGAGACGTGGTTCCTCCCTCTTATCTCCCTGAAGGAGAAGACCGCGACTCGACCGCAGCAGCTTCCCGCGCTCTTCAAGCACTACATGCGGGCACACATGGTCCAGCCCGCCGAGGCCGACGAAGCCATCATCAACGCCATTCGGCACGCTGTTGCGAGTGGTGACGCCGGCTGGATCATGAACAAGCCGGAGCTGGCCACCGTGATGGCCACACGGAAAGCACTGGGCCCCGACCGCACTCCGGAGAGCTGACACGGACCTGCCGCCCACCACCCTGGGCATGGAAGCTGGTCGGGAGTGCACCCTCCTGGACGTCGCGCCAGGAAGGAGTGAGTAACTACGCATTGAGGCGCGACCAAGTTCACTCCGGTTAGTAAATCTACGTAACCGAATAAATCGCATCTACTACGTGCTCAAGGAAATCGAGACTATCGCGGACCATGGCGTCGCTAATCGGATAACGCGAGCGAGGAGGGGTTGGATCGGTATCGGCCTCATGTGCGATTTTGTTTCGCCTGTCGATGATTAGCTTTAGCTGGCGCTTGACATCCTCCGGCTTCTTGCCCATGTGAGCTGAAACGTCCGCCCAGAGCGAGGCGTCTGTCACATACCGAAAAGCGTCTGCGACTTTATCTGGCTGCTGAAAGCTCAAGTATCCATGCTGTTCCCTGATCTCCTCCTCCAGCCAGGAGGCTCCGCCATTGCTTAGTGCAGAGTTGACGGATGAAAGGCTTACGCGAAACCTGTCATACCCCTTGGCTTTCCGGTGATTGCCAAGTTGGGTTTCAATCATCCTCGCGCGCACTTCTTCATGGACAAAATGGTCGAACGCGCTGACTCCTTGAACTAGTGCGGATCGCAGCAAATCATCTGTGCTGATCGCCGCTGTCACTGTAGCTCGCAGGGCAGCGGCCGTGGCAATTAGGTCTCTAGCGTAGGAGGTGTTCTGCTTGAAGAGTGAGATCTCTGCGGCTGGCATTGAATATCACGCCTGCGAGTCTTGGATCAGCTTGTCGATGCGAGTGGCGAGATTGCTGAAGTCTGCGTGGAAGGAGTCCCGGGAAGCGACAAAGTTATCCAGCACGTCTCCGACCGCGCTGAGCTGTTCCTCGGTGAGGGAGAATACGGGGGTTGAATGTTCTTGCGAGCGAGAAATGAGGCTGTTGAAGTCCGCAATCATAGCCAGGTTCAACGACTTGGTGACACCGGATGCGGCGTAGACTGCCGGATCGAGAAGCAAATCCGCACCCTCCAGGGCCGGGTGGAGGTGATTCTCTACGGCACTGTTAATTTGGTTGATCCATTGCTGAAATGCCTTGGTGGGACCGCCCTTCCTGGGACGGAACTTCTGAATTACCGTTCCCAGTACTTTGAGGTTTGGCTCTGGGAATGGGTATGCGGCATCGCGAAGAACGGGCATCTTGCTGGCTTGGGTCGCCCAGGCCTGCCAGCGGGGGAGAATTCTGGCGAGTGAGTCGATCGCCATAACGGAGAAGATGTCTGGTGAGGTTGGGAGAAGGAGATAGTCGCTGATAGTGACGAGGTTCTGATTGATAGCTCCGAGCCCTGGGCTCATGTCAATCAGAACGTAGTCAGCTCCGATCGACCTTGCAGTCTCATCAATGAGGAAGTTGAGACTTCCGGGCAGGTTCTGGAGAGCCTGGATTGCTGCCGAGAGCTCTTGAGCGATCCCAAGTGTTACCTCGTACTCGGCGAGTCGCAGGTCGCCCGCCAGTAGGTGAAGGCCAGGGCGACCATTCACAGGGACTGGCTCAACCGCTTGAATCGAGCGCGGCTGAGCCTCAAAAGCGGGGGTGACTCCCGATCGGAGGGTATTCCCCCCCTGGGTCTCGTAGAATTGCTCCAGATCATTTGCGCCGCGGAAGCCGAGCACCATGCCAGTGAGGTTGCATTGTGGGTCTGAGTCCACCATTAGGACATTCTTGCCCTGTTCGGCCAGCATCCATCCAAGATTGAAGGCGGATGTTGTCTTGCTGACGCCGCCCTTATGGTTGAACAGTGCGATCTTCTGCATTTATTATTCCCAGGGTAGGGGATGCTGGAGCAGGTGGCTGGACTAGCAGGTTCGTTCATCGACAGGCTAGGTGGCGGCCGGAGCTGATGGCCAATCACCTAGCGTGTGGACTGCCAGACCTCTGGCGATCACGGTATCCGCTCGCCTGTCCGGGAGGAGCCATGACGACGATTTAGGTCGGCTTCCGCTTGGCCGGCCCGTGTGTTCCTTCCTTGGGCAGGGTCTGCGCCTGGGTGCGGTTGGGCCGACCGGGCGCAGGTAGTGGGCTGTCATCCGCGCCTCAGCGAAGGCCATGGTGGCCGGGCTGAGGCACCGAGTCGGGAGTCGACCTGCATGAGCGGACTGCACGTCAGCGCTGCCCCGAAGCTGGAACCGGCACCATCAGGCGACCTGCCAGACTGCAGAAATGACACTGAGTAACCGATCGCAACCGGTCGGATCAGGTTCCGGCTTGATCTTTTAGTCCGTAGGTTCAGCGCTCGAGTACCGGCGGTACACCTGTTTTGCGGCGGTCACACTGCCCCCTGAACCGCAGCGCAGCACCCCGAATCGTTCATCGCCCCGGGGGTGCTGTCTTTTGGTAGCACCTGCGTGAGCAGCCGTACTGAGATGCAGTCAGGGATGCGGCCAGCAGTGGCAGGATGGTGGGGCCGAACGTCACGGGGGAGTCATGCGGGACGCACTGATGGAGGACTTGGACGCTCGGCTGGCCGAGTTCGTTCATCACACGATGACGGACGCGCTGCTCGATGCGGCAGGGCATGAGGCGGCCATGCGGCTCCTTGGCCTCGTTGCTGAGGGGACGGAGGAGACTCGCACGGTCGACACCGACGCTCTGTACAGAGTGGCCGCGTTCTATTGGGCCCGGGCAGTTGCTCTAGGCGAGAGCGAGCTTGCTTCGGGGGAGTACGAAACGGCGATCCATGTCTTCGGTTTGCTGTTCCTTGCGGATCGCCGACGAGTTCCCCGTGAGCTTTGGCCCAGGCTGGTGCAGGATACCGGTCACGATCCGTGGGCCGATCCGCTCGAGCGTGCGGCGGACTTGGTGCTGGACTTCGAGGAGCACCTGGACTGGCGTGTCCTTGATCAGGCCGTCGAGCTCCTGAAAGCTCTGCCCCGCAGCGGAGACGGCGCCTACCAGGACACGTTGCTGGGTCTGGCGCACCAGCATCGGGCGACGTCGATGGACCGGTCTCCCATCGCGCGGGAAGCCGATGCGGACCGCGCCGTCGACCTGTTAAGCCGGGTGGCGGCACTGCCTGGGCCATCCGCTTTGCGCACCGCCCAACGTCTGTTGACGCTCGGTGGTGCCCAGGCCTGCCGGTTCGAGGTCTCCGCATTCCCTGGGGATCTGGCCGTCGCGGCGACTTCGTTCCGTCGAGCGCTGGAGAAGGCCGTGTCGGGGTCGGCTGAGCAGGCGGGGGCGATGGCTGGCATCGGGGTGGTGTTCGGACGTCAGGCGGAGTTGGCGGACCGCGAACCGGCCGATGCCGTCGCCCTGCTGGGAGAGGCAGTTGTCTGGTTGCGGAGGGCGGCCGACATTGACCTGGAAAACGGCCGGAGGCGGGAGCTTGCCAACCTGGCGAAGGCGACTGGTCTCCTCCTGGAGAGGTCCCTCCGGCTGAGCCGCGCCAGGGCGGCTGTCTACGACAGCGGCGAGGACACCGACGAGAAGGCAGCCCAGGCGCCGCTGCGGCCCGAGGTCAGGGTGCAGGCGCGCGCACTGATCGACCTCGGTGGGGAGGTGGCCCAGCGAGTGGTCGCCGAGGATGAGGCGCTGCGGCAGGTCGGTGAGCCGTCGTTCGAGCTGTCGGAACTCGCTGTGCACGCGGTCGTGGCCACCGCGTTGGACCTGGTCCGCTCGGGCTCGCCCCGCCGCGCGGTCACGCTGCTCACTCTCGCCCTGGAGGCCGCGCATCGGCGGTGGGGGCCGGACCGGCACACCCCCTGGTGGCCGGTGGCCGACGCCTATGTCGAGGCCGCCCGGCTGGCCCTGGTCGAGCTGCCGGACGGTGCACTGTTGGACCGTGCACGCGAGGTGGTCGGCCGGCAGATCGACGCACTGCGGCGCAGCGATGCCGCCGAGGACGCGACGGAACTCGCGGAGACCCTGTTCGCTGACGGGCTGCTGTGCGTAACTCCGTACACCGGGGAACTGGCGGACCTGTCGTTCGCAGCAGCCCAGCAGCTCTGGCTCGACCGTGAGGCTCGGCAGCGGGCCGCTCATGCCGCTGATCGGGAGGGCTCCGCGATGCCGGACCCACGAACTGCAGTGGAGGAGGCGGTCGTCCGGCTGAGAGAGGCGGCTGGGCTCTCCGAGGGCCATCAGCGTGGTCGTGCCCTCAAGGCTCTCGCCGAAGCTCTCTCGTTGCTGGCCGGGTTGACAGGGGAGTCGCACGATCGGGAGATCACGGTTGCGGCTCGAGAGGCGATCGAGGCGCTGGATTCGCTGCGTGATCCGCTCGGCTACCTGTATCTGCTGAGAGTCCTGTTCATGGTCGGCGAACTGGCGTTGCCGGGCGAGCTCGACGGCCTGCTCCCGGTACCGCTTGATGAGGTTCGGGACCAGCACGGGGAGCAGGAGGCCGCGAGTCTCTTCGCTGAAGCACTGACCCTCGCGGCAGCCGCCGGACGCCGTGACCTGGAGGCCGAACTCCTCGACGAGGCTGACCGTACGGGGCTCCGGCTCCGGCAACCTGCTCAGCTCAGGCTGCGATGGGGCAGCGAGGTGCACCTCCTCTGCGAGAACCGGCTCGACTGTCCCCCTCCGGAAGGCACCCGGGCGGTCGAGGTGCAGCTGCGGGCAGTGATGGAAGCCGAGGCGTGGCAGCCGGCCGAGCGCGCGGCGACCCTCGTCCACCTCGCCGCCCACTCCGGCGAGGACGACGAACAGGACCTGGGCCGCAGGCTGATCACGGAGGCCGCTCGAACGGCCACGGAGTGGTTCGACGAGCACATCGAGGCATCGGCCTACCTGTACGCCCGCCTGGCGTACGACCTGGCCGTACGCGCCGAGAGCGGACAGGACTGGGAGGCGGCTGCCGAGTACTTCGCCATGGCCGGCGCCCAGTATGTGATCTGCGCACAGGACGATCTGGCGCTCGATACCTTCGACGCCGGACTGCGCTGCGTGCAGCGGTGTGATGGTCCGGCAGCGAGTCGGGCTGCCAACGCGTTGGTCCAGGGATCGACTTCGCTGCGGGCGAGCACAGAGGAGGGGATCGGCTGGAAGCTCCGAGACCTCTACCAGTCCCTCGGCTACACCCTGTATGCCGGTACCAGCGTCGATGCCGGCGCCGCGTTCCTTCTCCACCAGGCAGCCAAAGGGATGGACTTCACGATCGCCACAGAGCGTCTGGGTCCGTTCGTTCCGTCGAGTGGACTCGCAGGGCTGCTCGACAGGATCAGGACCAGTGCCTCCCAACCACCGGATGCTGAAGATCCGTTCGGCGCCGAGGCCATCATGCTCTACTACGTCGGCTCCGGTGAGGCCGAGCCCGAGAGCGACCTCGACGCGTGGCAGCGCAACCTGCAGCGAGCCGCCGACCGTCGGATCAGCCAAGAACTCCACCTGACTCGGAACTTCTCGCGCAATGACCTCTTGGGGCTGGATGAGGTGCAGGCGCTGTTGCCCGAGGACACCGTGCTCCTGTCGCTCTTCCTCGGGCATCTTCAGAGTGCGAGCCAGGAAGATGTCCACAGCGGAATGCTGGGCCTGGCGGTGACTCGCGAAGAGGTGAGCCTGCGGAGCATGGTGCTGAAGGACGTTGATGGCGGACTGCTCCGTCTCACCCGTGGCGGGCACACGCTTCTGATGCATCCGTCAGCCGGCCCCATCGCCCTACTCCGCCAAGCCGTCACCGCTGACCCCCTGCACCGTATGGTGAGTCGCGAGGCGGAAGCCGAACTCGAGGGTGCCGCTGCTCACTGTCTGGCGGGCTTCACGAAGCTACTGGGCCGCTGGCACGCCCAAGGGAAACGCCACCTGTGCATCTGGCCGAACGGACCACTGCACTTCGTGCCCTTCCCGCTGCTGCCCACCGAAGAGGGACTCATCGCGGACGACTGGACGGTCACCCAGATCCCGAGCCTGGGCTCGCTCCGATCGACCGGGGCCAAGGGGACACCGCACGTGGCAGGCCGAGACATGGTCGCGTTCGGATCGGCAGCCGGAGGAGCCGAGCACGGACTGATCGCTGAGGAGGCCCTGGAGCGCCATGCGGCGGCGGTCGCGGGCGCTATGGATGGCAAAGCCGTGCTGGGAGGTGCTGCCACGCCTCGTCGCTTTCTCCGCGAACTCGACCATGCCCGCTATGTACACGTGGCGGCGCACGGCGCACACAACGAGTGGGCCCCCTGGTATCAGTGCCTGTTCCTGGCACCCGACCCTGACAACGACGGCAGGGTATTCGCACACGACATCCTCCGGGCCGACCTGCGCGGCGTTGAGCTCGTCACCATGAGTTCATGCGAGTCGGCGCTGGGCCGGTTCGATGCGAACGACAACCTGCGCGGTCTACCAGCCGCGTTCCTTGCAGCCGGCGCGTCGGCCGTCATCGGATGCCTGTGGCCGGTCCATCCGGACGTGGCCACCGACTTCTTCGGCAAGCTCTATGAACAGCTCTCGAGTGGCTCCGACCTGCGTGCCGCCTTCCGGACCGCTCAGCGCCATACGCGCAACAAGCATCCTGCATACCGGGATTGGGGTTCATTCTGTTTCATCGGCGACTGGCGTACCGCCCATACGACTCAAGGAGCAGTGCAGTGAACCACCTCGACAGCGATGTAGTCAGCCTGCAGGACATCGACCTGCTGCCCGTCCCTCGGCTGAACGCGCCGGCGCCATCGGCTCGCCTGCGGGGGCGGGTGTCCTTGGGCGCGGCCGTAGTGCGTCGACTCAGCGCTGAGGAGGCTGCCGCAGGGGATGAAGGCTGGCGCGACTTCCTGGAGTCGGAATCGGCGCACAGCGACTATCTGCTTCTCAGCCTGGTCTGCGCCTTCCGGCCCGCCGACAACGACGACCCGTTCGTCGACGCCGGTGTGGGTATCCGGCTGGAGGCACCTGACGAACCAAGCGACCGGCAGCCAATCGCGTGGTCCATCGCGCCCAAGAAGCGTCTTGCCCCCGCAGGTCGGATGGGGCGGATCACGCTGACCGCCAAACTCGCTATCGTCGAGTCCAGCTTGGACATCACTCCCGACCAGCAGAGAGAGCAGCTGTTCCTGGTGGGCATGGGCGAGCGCGACAGCGACCCTGAGTGGAGGTTTCGCGCCACGAGCGCTGTCCCCTTGATCGGAGACGAGACACTGAGCATCGTCGTCAAGACTCCTTCTGGCTCGCCCGTCCGGGCACATGTCTCGGTGGCGGCCACTGTCAAGCAGCGACGCCTCGGCCTGCTTCCTTATCGCGCGGACCTGCCCCCGGCGCTACGGACAATCGATCTCCGGTGATGGTGGCTACCGGAGGTTCTGCTCGCGGTCCGCAGTTGCCGTCGGCTCGGACGAGCGAGCCGCAGCCCTCGGATAGAATCCGTCGGCCAGCCACCGCGGACCCGGTGGGAGCGGGCATCAGCGGTTCCCTTGAGGGGCCCCGGCCTGCAGCCCGGCGGCCTAAGGGCGCCCCGCGGCAGCCTATCGATCTCTCCGTCCTTGTCGGCAGCAGCGCTTTCGTGGGAACGTTGCCCACGGCATGGATCTAGGGGGTGCCAGGTGAAGTTCGTGCAGCGGGCCTACGCGCATGTGCTCTTCAAAGAGAAGCTGTCCGAGGTCCACGGCGAGAGCTTTGAGGACTTCTTCCATGCGCTCATGCGTGCGGTGTCGCCCGACTTCGTGGCTGTTCGAACCCATGGCAACATCGGTGACCAGGGCTCCGACGGCTTCACTCTGCATGATGGCAAAATTTACGCTTGCTACTCCTCTCAGACAGGCTCTGTAGCAGACATCCGTACGAAGTTCCGTTCCGACCTTGCGAAGGCATTGGAGAAGCGCAAAGGCCAGTTCACAACCTTCGTCTTCGTGTTGAACGACGCCAGAGGTGCCGTTCACCCCGAGGTGGCCACCCTGCTGACCACTGCAGCCAAGACCCACCCCACGTTGAAATTTGAGGTCCTAGATCCGGTTGGACTTTGGCAGAGGTTTGTTCGATTGGACCTGGTGAGTGCGGAGACCCTGCTCGGTTGCGAGATACCGATCACGGATCTGGTGTACGGCATCGGGTTGGAAGACCTGACGCCGCTGCTGGAGCATCTCAAGCAGCATCGAGTCCCTGCCAACGCGATGATCAGTCTCGCTGAGGTAAGCGAGCAGAAGCTGCACTACAACGGTATCGACGGGGAGCTCTTGGAGTACCTGGTCCGGGGGCTGCGCTCCAGCCATCTTGTCGACCTGTACTACGGGGGCATCTCGCAGATCGCCGAGCACGACGAGGTTGCGGCACGTTTCAAGGCCTACTACGGCGAGTTCAGGGCTCAAACCTCCGACCCTGAGGTGATTCTGCTCGAACTCCTCGAGTTCATCCTTGGTAACGGCATGCCGCTGCCCCGGCAGTTGTCAGCGGCCTGGGTGGTGCTGGCACACTTCTTTGAGCGCTGCGACATCTTCGAGGCCCCGCCGGCGGGCTGGGTCTCCAGCACCATGGCAGGGGGCTCCGCGTGATCACACCGACCAAGGGCATCGCGCCGGACCGAGCTCTGCTGGCTGTGGGCGCGCAGATCCTGCTGCAACTGGATGAACCGCTCACCGTCAGCCAGGCGTGGGCTCGGCTGAGGTCGTGGCGCGAAGCCCATGATCACCGGTCGCCCCTGTCCTTCGGCTGGTTCGTTCTCGCCCTGGACGTTCTCTACGCCCTTGGTACCGTCCGCATGGAACAAGACCTGATCGTGCGGGGGAGGGCCCATGCTGCGACGACTGTCGGCTGACGATGCACGATTCAGGACAGTCACCTTTTCTCCCGGGCTGAACCTTGTCGTAGCGGACACCACCGCAGACTCTACGCTCACAGACAGTCGCAACAGCAGCGGTAAGTCGAGCTTGGTCGAGATCCTGCACTTCCTTTTGGGTGCGCAAGCGTCCAAGCACTTGGCTACGCGGCCAGCGTTGCGCAATATCATGTTCTCTCTGGAACTGGACTGGCCTCATTGCCCTGACGGCCTAACTGTGAAGCGCCAAGGGGCTCGACCCACTGTCGTGAACCTGGACCCAGACATTTCAGTAGCCGCCTCGGGGAGGCTGCCAGTTCCGGGTCAGGGAGCGGTTCACCTTTCCGAGTGGCAGGAGCTGATCGAGCGGGACCTCTTTGGACTTCGTGGGCCCCACCCCGGCGTCAGCGGACGCACATTGTTGTCATTTCTAATGCGCAGAGTCTCCGCTCATGGCTTTAACGAAGCCGTCAGAACGCATCGTCAGCAAAGCGAACCCGACGCTACTACCAACCTCGCGTACCTCCTTGGTCTGGACTCACGACTGGCATCTGAGTACCGAATCCTCGCGGCGAAGGAAGCCACCCGACGCCAGCTGCGGAAAGCGGTTAACGATCCTGCGTGGGGCCAGATCGTGGGCAGCACAGCAGATTTGCGTGGGCAGATTGTCCTGGCAGAGGCTGAAGTCGCACGCCTGACTGAGCGGATTGGCGACTTCCAGATCGTCCCCGCCTACGAAGAACACAGAGCACGCGCTGACGAGATCGACCGTCTCATCAAGCGCTTGGGCGAACAGGACGTCATCGATGTTCGCAACCTCGACGAGCTCGAGCGCGCCGTCAATGAGACAGCTGACACCGAGGTCGCCTATCTGGAGCCTGTGTACGAGGAGTTGGGAATTCTCCTAGGCGAGCAGGTCAGGAAGCGGTTCGACCAAGTAGAGAATTTCCATGCTTCAATCGTCCGTAATCGCCGTCGCTACCTGGAAGATGAGATTACGGAGCTTCGCGGCCGTCTTGCCCAGCGCAAGCAAGAGAGGGCTGCCCTCGGCGAAGAGTTGACTGAAGTGCTCCGCACCTTGCAGGAAGGTGGAGCATTGCAGGCCCTCACCGGCCTGCAGCAGATTCTCGCTCGAGAAATGGCCGCCCTTGAGGCTCTCCGAAGTCGCTATGCTTCAGCGCAAGCCCTCGAAAGCAGTTCCAGGAAGATTGCCGCAGAACGCGCTCGACTGCAGCAGGAAATGGCTGTCGATCTCGAGGACCGCCAGCTCCAGACTGCCGAGGCCACACTCCTGTTTGCTGAGTATGCCCAGCGGCTTTACGGTCAAGATCGACGCCGCGGATATCTTGCGATCGACGCAGCGTCGAACAGTCTGACGGTTATTCCGCGAATCGACAGCGACGAGAGTCGCGGCATCGGCAATATGGTGATCTTCTGCTTCGACCTGATGCTTGCAGTCCTCGCCAAGCGACACAGGCGTGGACCTGATTTCCTGGTACACGACAGTCATCTCTTTGATGGAGTAGACGACCGCCAGCTCACGGCTGCACTAAATCTAGCGGCCGAAGTTGCAGACGCCGAAGGACTCCAATACATCGTCACGCTGAACTCGGACGATCTGGCTAAGGCCCAGCTGCGGGGCTTCGAAGCCGGGCCTTATCTTCGAGAGCCGCGACTGACCGACGCGTATGAGAATGGTGGCTTATTCGGCTTCCGGTTCTGACCCGCGGCTGCCGCGTGATAGCGAGTCAGGGTTGATCGCGACAGCTGGAGCGGCGCTCGGCTCCAAGGGAACCTTTTCCAGTCTGCAGAACCTTGGTCCGGTACCGAAAGCCCATGCCGGAGTAGCAGACCTCGCTGTCCAGGAGCAGGCCGCCGATGCGCTGGCGGAATGCGTCGCGCCGCCCGATGCCGATCAGCCAGGCGGCCGTGAGGCGTGCGCGCCACTCGTAGGCGAGAAGAGCTTCCAGCTCGGCGTCGGTGATCGTGGCCGCGTCGTCGATCAGGTGTCGGCCAAAGCGTTTGGCGTGTGGCCACCCGGGTCGCAGGAAGCGGGAGCCGTTCAGTTCGGGGTAGCGCGGGTGGTCCGAGTCCTTCCTCGTCACGTAGCGCTTGATCACGTGGGCGTAGCCGAGCTCCTCCGGGTGCTGGAACGGCATGTCGTCACCTCTCTTGCGTGTCTGGGCTCAGGGTGGAGGTCCGTGCGGTCGATCCACGTGGGTGAGACGAAGACGTTCTCGCCGATGGGCGCTTCAGTGGCCTCCAGTAGGGACCACGCGCGGGCCTCCTCGACCAGGTCCTCCCAGGGCGCGGTCCAGTCGAGCTGCCAGTCCAGGCCGGGGCCCGAGATCCCGTACGTCTGCTCGCCCGCCCAGGTCCAGAACTGGGAGTAGAGGATCAGCTGGTCGTGGTCGGCGAGGTCGTTGATGATCTCTGCGAAGTGGGCTGTGGGCCAGCCGGGGCTGCCTGCGCCGGCAGCGGCGCGGAGGCGGGCGGTGAGCGGGGGTATGACGGGGGTGCGGGCGCCGAGATCGGTCAGGGCCCAGCGGATGCCGACGGGCTCGGACCAGTCCGGCGGGGTCGCCCGTTCCAGGCAAGCGCGGTAGGCGCGGCGCAAGGGTTCGACGGCGCCGTCGATCTCCAGGTTGGCCAGGGCCATCGCTGCCCATTCACGGACGGTGGGGTTCTCGCTGTCCAGCAGGCCGATCAGGGCCGGGCCGCACTGAGGGTCCGCGACCTCTTCGAAGACCTCGATGGCGGTCAACTGGCCGAAGCTGCCGAGGGCGGGCAGCCCGTCGATGATTGCGGGGATGGCGGCGCGGCCGACCCAGATCAGCTCCGCGCGGGCGTCGTACGATGCGCCGGCCTCTCCGTCCAACTGCTGGACGAGTGCCTCGATGTTGGACGTCATGATGCCGAGTGGTCCAGGCGCCAGAAGGTCGGCAGCCACCAGCAGAGCACCGAGCGGTCGGCCGGCCATGCGGCGCGTTCCTCGGCTTCCCAGTCCTCGAAGAAATCGCGCGTCGGGTCGATGGGACGCCAGGCCGGATCGAGCGGCTCGTTTGCCGTCGGCGGACGTACCTGCTTCCGGCTGCGCTGGTCGCAGGCACCGAAGTCCCGGTAGTTGCGCTGGGCCTCGATCAGGGGGGTTTTGTTCGCCCCTCCGGCCATGGTCGGCCACCGGAACTGGACCCCGTCGTCTTCCCAGAAGCAGACGGGGCAGATCTCGTACGAGCCAGGCATCTCGTCGAGCACGAGGTGCCCGCAGCAGGGACAGGGGTAGTGGTGGCTCACCTGCGTAGTCTCGTCGACGGGCCGGTCGGTGTGCCACGGATTTCCGCCGCTTCGGCGTACCCGGCCAGTCCGCAGACAGTCCGCAGGACACCTGTAAGCGACCGTCGGGCCCCAACGCACGCCAACGGAGAAATGCCTGGTCAGGGCGCTGTATGCGGCTCCGCCGCAGGTCAGGATCGGAGGGCAGACATTCCGCTTCAACGTGTGATCAGCTCGCCACTGCATGTCCCTTGTTTTGGGCAAGCGTGCAGGTCGGAGAGGGTCGGACTCCATCCATGGAGTCCGACCCTCTCCTCATTCCCGTGCTGACGTGGGACTCGCGGGAGTCCGTATCGGCCGCTGATCCGCCCGGAAGCCCTCGCTTGAGTGGTACGTTATTCGGTACTACTCGCCGAAGGGGGTATGCGCCATGTCCATCACCGCGAGCGAGGCCCGCAGGGATCTCTTCCCGTTGATCAAGAAGGTCAACGAGGATCATGACGCCATCGAGATCGTGTCCAAGCACGGAAATGCCGTGCTCGTCTCCGCCGAGGATTACGCCTCCTTGCGCGAGGGCTCCTATCTCTTGCGTTCGCCGGTGAATGCGCGCCGCCTACTGAAGGCGTACGACAATGCGCTGAACGGCATAGGGCTCTCCGAGCGCACGCTCATCGACCCCGACTCGGCTGATGCCGGGCGGGGTGTCGAGTGAGGCTCGTCTTCGAAGAACAGGGCTGGGAGGACTACACGTCCTGGCTTAAGAACGATCGCAAGACGCTCACGAGGATCAACAAGCTCATCGAGGACGTCCTGCGCGATCCGTTCACCGGGATCGGCAAGCCCGAGCCGCTGAAGTACCACCTGCCAGGGGCCTGGTCGCGGCGGATCGATGACGAGCATCGCCTCGTCTACCTGGTCACTGACCGGGAAATCATCATCCTGGCGGCCCGCTACTGAACTTGATTGGGTGATGTCGGGGCTGTTCGCCTGACGGTGGGGCTGTGGATCCGGTAGCCCTGGGGCATGAGGTACGCGCAGGGCGGCGG